>JAISEQ010000076.1 GCA_031264045.1 Deltaproteobacteria bacterium | reverse complement strand
GTCACGATCCCATCACCATCAGCATAGGGATCGCGGCCCTGACGCAGCAGACGGCCGTCAAGGCATCCAGCACGGACTCGCTCCTGAAGCTTCTCACCTCCCGGGCGGACGAGGCCCTTTACATGTCCAAGACCCTGGGCGGCAACAAGGTCTGCGCGTACGGGGTGGACATAAGCGCCCCCTCCGAGGAGGAGCTGGCGGAGGAGGCGCGGGAGGCCGCCGTCCTCTGGGCTTCAAGGCAGAAGGACACGGCAGCGGGCCCGCCGTCGGCGCCCGCCCCCTCCGCGGACGAGATATTGCGCAGGGAGTCGGACAGGGCCTCCGAACTCGCGATGCGCGCCGACCTCGCGGTGGCCCAGGCTGGCCTGGGCGCGGCGGCGCTCGATCAGCTCCACTTTCCTTCCCCGCCCTCGGAACCGGAAAGTTCCGGAGTGTCCGTCTTGGGCGCCCACGCTCCCGAGCTGGACACCGCGCCGTTTCCGGAGGTGGCCCTTCCGGCCGTATCAGCCGGGCCCTTCCTCCCCGGTCCCGAGCTCCCGCCTCTGGAAGGCGTCCTTGGGCCGCCTTCGCCTCCGGGGGACGGGCGCGTTCCCGCTTCAGCTCCGGCGGCGGTGTCCGGGACGGTCGTCCTGCCCCTTTCCGGAGAAGGGGGAACCCTTGAAGGGTCCGGGGCCATCTCGCTTCCGGGAGCCGCCTCCGGCCCCCAGGATCCTGCGGGAGAGCAGGACCAGGCCGGACCTCACCTGCGGGCGTGAACCGTCCTCCTTCCGGTTTCCACCTGAAAGTCAAGCCCGGGCCCGACGTCCCGCTCCCGTCCCCCTTCTCGCCTTTTCCATGCCGCCGCGGGAGGGCTCGGGCCTTCACCCGCGTACGTCGGCTTTCTCCGGACAGCCGCACCGGTGTATCCAGACCACCCCGGACTTCCCGGACTTGCCGGATCCCGGCCAGCCCCAGTCCGTAACCACGGGCTCTCGGGAACTCTCGGCCGGGCATCCCGCGACCTCGGGCGTCTGCGGCGTTTCCCCGGCATGGCGGGGCGGGGACAGGGTTTGTGTCCGCCGTGTCCTGCGCCTCTTCTCTGCCGGGGACACCCGTACCGGGCTTCCCATCGGCTTACGGGCCGATCCTTCCTAATATTGGCCGTGTCCTTGAGTAGGGGTGCCGGTCCCTTCGCGGCGGTCCTGTTTCGATGCGGGGAGAATTCAGGGACAGGAGGGGGTGAACGGGCCAGGGGGCCGGTCAGACGGCGGGTGCAGCTGGCTCCTGGCGGACCGGGGCCGCCGTCGCGGACATCCTCGTATCCGTTCGCGGAGGGACTGGTCAAGCCTTCCGTAGCCGGCAGGCGGGCTGAGCGGGCTGGGCAAGTTAAACTGTGATCGTAAAATGTTCCGTCCCGTTGACTGATACGTCGATGCTCCGGCCTGAGAACTGATACTCTTAAAATTTATAATACAGGGCGCTTAGAGTAAATTCCCGTGGGGGCGTGCTCGAGATGAATCTGGTAAAATTTCATTCGACTGAAAAACCCATCCCCTTCCAACGTGAGGGTGAACGTTATGAGTTTTCTGAATGAAACTCCCTGCGTTTAAGCCAAATAATCGCCAACTCGAGCTTCCCTTGAGCACGAACAGTGGTCTACAAAAGGGCAAATGAGGTTTTTTTGCAATGGAATAGAATTTTTTTATGTTGGTAGATGTATTTTCTGAACCAACTGTTTCTGGCTCATTTTTCTAAGGTGCCACAAACCCTTTCTCGGGATGTCACGGTATCTGTGAGGCTTAAGGGGACATCCAAGATGACTATATCTTGTATCAGTTATATGATCTCTAGATGAAGATCAACATAATATCAACTCTGTAATTCAGTGTTGGAGAATCGGCAGGGCAGAAACGAGGCAAGTGTGGTTGGAATACATCCAAAATCCGCAACCCTCCATCTGTTTTGAGATGTGGAATTTCATTCAGGTTGACTCCTCCAACTTGCGGGCTTGCCCAGCGATCGCGTTTCCGCGTAGAGCCGGTTAATTTCGGTAATATATTCTTAAGTCATCGGATAAAGTAATCAGCAGTCTAAAATTTATTTCAGCAACCTACAACATGTATGGTCTTTCCCCTGTAGTCTAAGGTCTCCCAAAATAGTTTATCATTCCAATTTGTTTTAGGATTCATGTTGAAAATAATGAGCCAGCCAACAGGGGATCCGCATTTGTCCATATAGCCAAACAGCTGCTCATAGTATTTTTCTCGGCTCTTGGCACCCTTGATCTTCAATTCAATGGGATAGCGAATATTCTTGTAACTCACAAGAATGTCAACCTTGCTTCTCCTTAAGGAGCATTCTCTATGAATATAATCTGCTGCACCGTTCATGACTCTTTGAAGGAAAGCGTTCAAAACGAGATGTGGGATGTCCTCGCTGGATAATCCTGTAATATTGTCTTTAATTATTTTAACAATTTCATCATGGATCCTGAATTCAGTTGCGATCATGCGATTAGTAAGAATCTGGTCGACTTGGTCATGAACCAAGTTTTCCATAAATATTTCTTTGTCATTTGCCTTTTCACTTGCTTCGGAGTTTTCGCGCCAATATACCTGGAAGGCTTTGAGAAGGCCGTTCATGTCCAGTCGGGTACCGTCCATCCACTGATTGGCCAGTTCTTCTGGCATGGTATTTTGAATATTCCAGGACAAAGCCCTATGGATTAACTCTCCATAGATCGGGTTTGACGCCTTGAAGGAAACCCCCTTGTCAGGATCCTTCTTTAATAGACCCAGATCGATGACATATTTGACATCGTCCTTCGAAACTGTTTTCGGGAAGGAACGGGAACCGATAATTACCGGTTCAATAACTTTTCTTATCCTTGGTTCCATCAGACGATCAACTAATGAATCAAAATGGCTATCGTGGCGAAGGATCAGATCCTGGGAAGCTCGTTCGATGTCGGTTGCAGTGACGACCTTGGAAAGGTCACGGTTGAACCGCCTGACTATGACATCGTCGGCTAGGGCGTTGACCAGCCAGGGTTGCCCTTCAGACAAGTGCCAGGCACGGCTGACGGCTTCGGGTTCAAAAATTTGGCCAGTCTCGGCTGTGTGCTGGCCGTAAAGGTGTGTGATGTCCTGCAGAGAAAAATCAGTTAGGGTCAGCGACTCTCTTTTTACGTTGAAGGGGCTGCCCGGGCCCTTGGACTCCGATTCCGAGCGAACTTTTGACAGATAGTCTTTGATATCCCGAATGCCGACAAGAGCCATCGACCTCGGGAATCTTGTGTCTGGAGAATCATAGCGGCAGAGAAAGCCTTCTTTTATCTGGGACAGGAACGATATGAGCGGCTTTTCCAGGAGACAGTCCGCTTCATCAAAGAAAACTACAAGTTCTCTGTCCAGGGCCTGGCACAGTTCAGTAAATAATAACCTGACTTTGATGTTGGGAGAGGACATGTACGGTTTGGAATTGAAAGAGAAGGCAAGCTTTTTGATCTTATTAATCTTAGAAAACAAGATGCCAGCATTGATTTCTGCCACAACTTCGTCCATGGCAGTTTTGGCGTCCTCCGTAGATCTTAAGGAATGGAGGGCGCAGTAGGTGGCGTAATAAAGACCATCAGAGTTTATTTTATCTGTCAAAGCTTTCAGATATGTGGTTTTGCCGGACTGGCGGGGCGCATGGAGGACGAAATAGAATTCGCCGTCTATCATGTCATTTACGTCCGGCAGGCGCGGTAGAGCAGGTACCATGTAATGTTTCAGAGGATTGCAGGTACCTTCCGTATTGAATATTCTCGGCATATTTAGGTAATGGCCTCTCTTAAATTAGTTCTGATTAGCTGTTTTGTAGCGTATCATGTCAGTTTTGTTCTTCAGGATGATTGTATTATGTCTTTATTAACACAAAACCGATTGGAAAGCGAGTCATGAACTCTGTTTAAATGGGCAGATGTCAAGATTTCCACCGGAATGTGGAGAACCGGAGGCGTAAGGGTGAACGGGTTGCCGAAGCTGATCAGTTGCGAGATGAATGGAAATAAATGTTCTCGGGCGCGATATTTTAAGCGTGATAGTTCATAAACTTATAATTGACTATAATTATATATATTTAAATATCTATAAGCCAATTAATATATCAAAATTATCTATGAAAATTTATAAAATTAAGATAACTATATTAATATTGGTCTCTAGCTTAACATATGTGATTTTATTGAATATTATATATTATTACCAATAAATAATATTTATAAATATAATTATTAGTTATGAATTCAGATTTTTGGTGCCGAGGTGTACTTCCGGACCAATTTGTATTCGCGCGGCTTGTATAAGCGCGGCTGGAGGCCAGTGACATCGGTCCTTCCTTGCCGGATCCGTACCAGGAGTCTGTCCAATGACCTCCGGGGAGTCACCGCCGACAGGCTGAAACGATTCGATACCGGCGGCAGTTCCGAAACCAACACGGTTGCCTGTCTCCCGCTCTTCAGAAATCTTACGGAACCTTACGGATTCCAGCGAGCGGTACTCCTGCAGAAAATGCAACGCACGGCCGGAGCCGGATGGCCGGCTGACTTGGACCGTCCTGGCCGGGGGAAGGGGCACGGCCGCCGGCTGATCGGTCGTGGGAACCGTTGTTCGGGAACCGGCGCATAACGGATAAGGACAGAACCGGGGGTGCGTCGCGCGTCCAGTGCGCGTGGGGGTTCGGATCTCGAGGTGTCGTTGACATGCGGTCCCTGCGGGTCTAAACTTGGCCTGTCCCGGTGCCGGTACGGGGCCGGATTGTCCCCGGGCCGGAGGGGCGTCTGCCCCGGCGCCGGGAACGCCCCCTGCGGCTAACGGGGGGCCAAGGTGATCAAGCTGAATCTCAGCCTCAAAATAACCCTCTCGTTCGTTGCCGTGCTCGCGGCGGCCGTGGGCTTCATGGCCGCCGTCCTCTGGCACCTGGAGAGCCAGGCGGAGATTGCCGAGCTCGAGAGGGTCCGGGAGGTGACGGCGGCCTTTAACCTGGGGGCCGCCGCAGGCGGGGAATCGGCGGTGGAGGCCCTGGCGGGTTTCCTCGGCGGTTCCGGGTTCCCGCCGGATTCCCCCTGGGCCGAGGAGATGGCCGGGATCCGTGAGCGGGCGGGCCGGCTGGGCTCTCAGACGGAGGCTCTGGGCCGTCTGGCCGGTGACAGGGCCGCCAGGCTTGACGGGTTCTTCAAGGCCGCCGGCGAACTCCTTGCCCTCCCCGAGTCCGGGGATGCAGTACCCGCGAGGCGCATCGCGGACGCCTTGGCCTCCGCGGCCAGAAACGATCCCGGCGCCCTGGCCTCGGATCTGGCCGGTCTGGCCTCCGCCGCCGGCCCGCCATCGCCCGTGTCTTCCTCCGCATTGAACCAGTCACCGATCGATTTCTCCCATTCATCTCCGTCAACTCCGACGCATTCTTCTTCTCCGTCTTCTTCTTCTTCTTCTTCCTCTCCGTCTCTTTCTTTATCCTCTTCCCCATCATCGCCTTCATCGTCTTCCGTGCCCGGCTCAGGCGCCCGGGTCCCTTCGGCGGCATCGTCCGAAACGGCGGACCGCGCCGGGCTCTCCGCGGCGGCGCGGCCGGCACTGAATTCCTTTCTGGAGGCGGGGGAGAGGCTGCTCGAGGCATCCCGTGCCCTGGCCGACGGGGAGCGGGTCAGGGACGAGACGGCTGCTTCGATATACCGGGAGACCGGCCGGCTCATTGCCGGGTCCAGGACTGCCGGCGTGGCGGCGGCGATAGCCGTGCATCTTCTGTCAGGGGCTGCGGGGCTCGTGGTCATCTGCATCGTCTCGGTCTTCCTGCTCAGGCGCTCGGCCATAAGGCCCCTTACCCGCGTGATGGAGGGGCTCAACAGCAGCGCGGGCGAGGTGACCGGGACGGCGAGGCTGCTTTCCCGGTCCAGCAGGCAGATAGCCAAGGGTGCCTCGGACAATACCCAGGCCGTCCTGAACGCCGTAAGCTCCCTTGAGACGCTTCTCTCCATGGCCAAGAGGAACGCCGGCCACTCCGACGAGGCGAAGGAGCACGTTGCCGAGGTGAAGAACTTCGTGGAGGAGGCCAACCTCTACATGCTGGACATAGCGAACGCCATGGAGGAGATAAGGAACTCCGGCCAGGCTTCCAGCCAGATAATAAAGAGCGTGGAGGAGATAGCCTTCCAGACCAACATCCTGGCCCTGAACGCCGCGGTCGAGGCGGCGAGGGCCGGGGAGGCGGGGGTGGGATTCGCGGTCGTGGCGGACGAGGTTCGGAATCTGGCCAACAAGAGCCGGGACGCCGCCAGCAGCACCACCTCCATGCTCGCGTCCAGCCTGGAGCGCATCAACGGCGGAACTCTCCTGGTCGAGAAGGCGAAGGAGAGCTTCGCGAGGCTGGTCGAGACGAGCGACCAGGTCAAGGCCATAGTCGAGAGCATAACGCTCGCCAGCCGGAGCCAGACCAAGGACATCCAGGACATCCACCAGTCCATAGCCCTGATGGACAAGGTGACCCAGGAGAACTCCCTGGAGGCCGCCGAGGCCGAGAACTATTCGCGGGACCTTAACCGCCAGGCAGGTTTTCTCGCTTCCGCCGTCACCCGGGTCTCCTCCATCCTCCTGGGTTCCGGGGCCCCGCCCCTGAGGCCCGGGTCCCGGGCGGGGGGAGGAAGGATCGGCGGCGCCGCCCGCGAACGCGCGGGCGCGCCCCCTTCCGGGGCAGGCTCCCCGGCGGAGAATCCCGTGGCGCGGGAGGCGGCGATGAGCCTGGACGGGACGAAAGCCCCTCCCGAGGCCCGCAGGCCCGTCTTCAAGGCGGCTCCTTCCAAGGACCTGGAGGCCATCCCCATGGACGACGACTTCTAGCCCGGAGGCGGCCTCCGGAAGGATGCGGGGCACGATGCCCGACGTGGCCGGACGCCGATGTCCGCCGGTTTCCGCCCTGCCGGTCCCGGAGCGGTTTCCGTGAGCTCCCGGAATATGTACCCGGCAGGCGATTCGGCACTGGCCCTGGCATTTTCCAGGGCTTTACAGTAACCTGAATCTCGCGGAGAGGCGCCCCAGGCGGCCTGCCTCCTCCTCCGGGGAGCCGGCATGTAGAACCTGCACTCCGATCCGGCCTCCCGATGACGCCTCCCGGCATCGTCGCCTTCCGTCCGCCTTTTCCCGACTCCCGGCATCGTCGACTTCCGTCCGCCTTTTCCCGTCTCCCGGCATATCCGCCCTCCGGTCTCTTTCCCCGACACCCCAAGGAAAAACCTTCCGCCTATGAGCCGGCACCCTTCCAGCCTCCAGAGCTTCCGCGAGATAAGGGAGGAGGGCCTGAGCTACGCCGACAAGACCGAGCACGTCCACCGTCTCCTGATGGACGGGCGCGGGTTCAGGCTGACCAGGCCGAGGGCCTTCGGGAAGACTCTTCTCCTGAGCACCTTGAGGGCGCTTTTCAGGGGGAGGGGGGATCTGTTCAGGGGGCTGTACCTGGGCGGGGCGGGGTGGGATTTCGCCAGAAGGCCGGTGATATCCCTGGACTTCAGCCGCCTGGCCGGGAGCGCCGGGGCCGCCGGCGAGGATCTGTGCTGGGAGATGAAGCGCCTGGCCCTGAAGGAGGGGCTCCAGGTGAAGGGAGCGTCTCCCGGACCCATGGTCTCCTGGCTCGTGGATGCCCTGTACGCGAAGCACCAGAGAAGGCCGGCGGTTCTGGTGGACAACGTCTCGAGGCCCCTCGAGAGGCACCTGGGGGATCCTGCAACCATGCGGGAGACGTCCCGGGCGCTGGAAGGCTTCTGGGAGGCCCTGGCGTCGCAGGGTCCGAGGCTCAGGTTCGTTATGGCGCTGTCCGGCTACGCGTTTTCCGGCATGACCGGGCCCGAGGGGTTCCTGAAGGACGCGTCAGTCGGCCCCCGCCAGGCGGCCTGCTGCGGCTTCACGTCCGAGGAGATGGCCCGCGTGTTCGGCGAGCCGCTGGCCGAGGCGGCGGAACTGAGGCGCGCCGACGGGGCGCTTCCCGCGGGGGCCGGCCCGGACGAGCTCAGATCGGAAATCTTCCGCTGGTACGGAGGCTACTCCTGGGATGCGGAGACCAGGGTGGCCTGTCCCGCCGCGGTCCTGTCGTTTCTGGACACCTCGGAGAACTCCTGGCACTTCCTGGAGGAAAGGGCCCCCGACTGCATACCCCCCGAGCTTTTCCGGGTGGCCGCGGGCTCCGTCCCGCCGGGACCTGACCTCACCTACACGCGGGGGATGCTCCAGACCCTCGACCCCGCGCACCCGGCCCTGGGCCCCCTCATGTTCCAGGCGGGGGCGCTCACGCTCTCCGGCAGGCGCGAACGGGACGGCGTCCCCGAGTACAGCCTGGGCTTTCCGGACCGGGACGCGGAGGGGGGCTTCCGCATGATTGCCCTGAGCGCCCTCTCCGGGCTCGACCACGCGGCGCTCCGGGCCCATATACGCCGCTTCCGGCGCGAGGCCGGCGAGGGGCGCGCCGAGGGTGCGGCGGCCGCGCTCTCCGGGCTCCTGGCCGACTCGTGGCCCTCCCTGCGGGAGCGTCCCGACAGGCGGGGCGCGCTGTACGGGCTCCTTCTGCGTCTTGCCGGCTTCGAGGGGCCGCCTGCCGGACGTCTTGAGGCCGGCGGAGGCGAGCCCGGCGCGGCCGCTGGCTGGGCCGCCGGTGCGCTGCGGGTCTCCGGCAACCGCCGGGTCCAGGTGATCTTGAGGCATGTCCATGGCGCCGACGGGGCGGGCGGGGGCGCCGCGAGGCGCCTTCTGCAGGAAGCGGCGGACGCGGCCCTCCGCGAGGCGCGGGAAGGGGAGGCGGCTTCGGAAGAGCGGCCCGTCCCGGGTCAGGCGGCCCCGTCATGGGAAGCCAGAAGGCTTTTCGTATTTTCCGCGGGTGCCTGGGAGACGGTCGGCTGTTCGGCAGACTCGGGGCACCCGCTGGTGTTCAGGCCTCTTTCCAGGGCAGAGGACGGATAGCCCGAAGCGGAACTCGGCACGGAAAGCGGCAGAAGGCCGCCGCGTTCTTTCCAGTCGGTCCCGAGGTCCCCGACGCCTTCGAAGTTCCCGAAGTCCTCCGAAGCCTCCGAAGTTCCCGAAGTCCTCCGAAGTTCCCGAAGTCCCCCGAAGTTCCCGAAGTCCCAGTCCCGAGGAAAGCGCCGGCCCCGGCGCGGTCGCTGCCGATGTGTCATGTCCGGGATGTCTCTCCGGCACGCTGGAAGTTGCGGAACCAGGCCCTGAACCCGCCATGGTCATGGTCCGCCGCCTACGTAGGCTGCCCCGCATGACTTCTTCCCGGATTGGACCTGGAACATGAGTGGACCTGGAATTACCGGCATTTCAGGAAAAATCCGAGGCAAGGGTGACAGGTCCAGAATCACGCCGCGGAGGACTGTTGGCGACTGTTCTAAGCGGCAGTTATCGTTGCGGCAGTTATCGTTCAACCGGATTAGAGACGAATAATGTCGCAGGTTAAGATAAACTTTAAGTTGCCGAAATTAGTAATTATTCAGGTATTTTTTCTATCGCTGAAGAGTTGCCGACAGAATTTGTTATCCCAGAATTAAAATGTCCGGATTTATTGAGAGCTATTTTAAAATGTCCGTTTTCCAATTGGAACAGATTTAAAATGTCTGCTTTTGACGTTAAGTGTAATTTTAAAATGTTCTGACTACACAAGAAATTTCTTTTATGAACTTCATTTCAATATATTGACACTGTGAGCCTTAAGTTGGCCTTGAGTCATCGCCCAGATTAAATTGTCAAGGCATAACAGCATGTTTAAAAAGTCCGGAATTTTGATAACAGCAATATTAAAATGTATAATTCCATAATAACAAAATTAAAATGTTATCTGCGAACTGTTTGATAAAAAGAAGATGCTATGAATTGTCCTTATAATATGACAGTTATATTTAGAGGGCTCGTTTCCAACCTGTATTTCCGTGGCGCGGTCGGACGGAGCGTCGGCCGGTCTGGGACGGCCCCCGCTCCGGCACCTGGCCCTCCCGACGGCATCCGGCCCGGAGGCTCGTCAGGGCCCCGCTGTTCGCCGGCGGCGGAGGGACGATTTCGTGACATACCCCGGGCTAAAGCCCAGGGGCTTCCCGTCCAAGGCGTCTCAGGCCCGCCAGATCAACGTCCGGGCTAACCCCGCGTGTCCCGCGGTTGGTTTCCATTGTCAGGCTGATCA
>JAISEQ010000072.1 GCA_031264045.1 Deltaproteobacteria bacterium | reverse complement strand
CGGGGGGGGGCCCGGGGGGCGCCCGCGGGGGGCGCCGGCGGGGGCGGCGGGGGGGGCATGTCTGGAAAGGCGCGGAGCGGGCCCGGAAGTCAGTGAAGGCCTGAGGATCCCTCCGGATTGGCACCGGAGGGAGTCCCAGGCTCCCGCAGGGATCCGCGCGTCACGATGGCCGGGGGCAGGCCAAATGTCGCCGATTGAACGGAATCCAAAAATTTATTGCATCGTTATCGAATCTGTATTTTTGCCGATGTTGGATTTTTTTAGGCATTATGTTAAAATTTCATTTTCATACATAACAGGAAACTTGCTAACTTTTCATCTGATGGCGTATGCATTGCATTTTCTCCATGTTTCAAACATAGTGAATTTAAATAATGTATTTCATGACTTTTCAGCTTGTCCCATATGCTTCCGCATGGTTGGAAAGCCGTAGCCAGGGGCGATATCAGCTCGACTCTTCTCAACGAACTTTTGAAATTTAGGAAATCCCTGCAAATCATTCCATTTTGTGTGCTGAGACCCATAACGTGCCGAAGGGAAAACACCAAGAAATAAGTGACAATATTTTTTGGAAAACAAAAAACTGGAGCTTTGCTACGAAAAATCGCAAAATATTATCCCGGACGATACTCTTTAAGGGATTTGTAAATTTTCTGATTTCCGTATATCTGGATATAATGAATAAAATATTTCAGAAATACAAGTTTCATGATCTAGCCATACAATTAAAGGTACGGGAAATATTTTATTGCTCATCGGCATCCATCAATTATTCCATTGTTCTGGCTCTGTTCGGTCAACAAGCTTATCAGTTGTTATTGTCGTAAATTTTTGAATTAAAACAACCGGCAAACATGTCTTGTATCTATTCAAATTATTTCCTGCTTATTCTCAACACCTGTTTGAATTCTCAACAACAGTTGACATTTGATCCACTGAGAAAACTCATCTCTCCCCAAATGAGAGGGAGAACACAATACGTCCTCTGCATCGAAAGCAACTGTATTTAAGCCAAATCATCGCCATTTCATGCAACCCCTACCTAAGAAGCACTTTGGCCTCTGAAATGTCAAGTGATGGATTTTTGCTGTGTAATCAACATTTAGTAAATTATCATTTCCAATGGCGATAGCCATATAAATTTCTATCTTCTCAAAGATACGTTCAGAAAAAATTTAAAAGATGCGTTTAATTTTGACAAATTCTGTCCACATGATTTTGAAAATCACATATTTGCAAGAATCATCGCATGATTTCCAATTTCAATCGGTGCAGTAAGCCCCGTTTGATGAAACTCCGTTTCTTCTACCGATTAACCTGGGAAGCCAAAAAATATCGCGAATTAGACTTCATCCGGCAGACCCGTGACGGTCCCGAAACATTTCCCTAGACGATGACAGCCGCGCCGAGAAACCGGCCTGTGAGGACACGCAACAGTCGGCGACGCTCATCCGCAGTGGTCCGCACAGCATCTGAAGCTAGTCCGCCTCCGGCACGCTGCCGCAACAGCGGATGCTGGCATTACGCCGGTGAGCCCGGAAAATCTTCCGGAAAAATTCCCTCCCAACTTGACTGTACGTGTGCGGGGAGGCGGACCGCCTCCCCCCCCGCCCCGGGAGCAGGACCGGATGCGAACGGCGACCGGGCTCCACCCCGCAGATTATGGCAGGACTGCGGCCAGGTTTGCCGTTTGCCATAAAACGACATGCGGCGGGCTGAAAATGAGGCTCATGACGGCCTGCCCTACCGAACGTCGCGAATCCTGCCCGGGGCCGACGGTCTTCCCGCCCGCCGGGGCCCGGAGAGGGCCGCCGCAGCAGGCCCCGCGCCCCCCGGGGCGCGATCGCCGGACCGGTCGGTTACGGACTGCGGGGAGAGGCCGAAAACCCCGGGCAGGGGGCCTGATGGGCCAGAAATCCTTGCCGGACGATGCTCCCCCCGCAGGCGGACCAGAGAGGCAGAAGCCCGTCCGGGGAGTCATGCCCTGCCGGACGACCGTGTGAAGGGGTAACCCTTACGGCCGCGTCTGGGCCGCATGGGGATGGAGATGCCTGCGGCCTCCCTGGCCTTCCTCCTGGCGGCATCCTCCGCGGCCGCGCGGCTGATGGCGTCCCAGTTCGAACTGGAACGTGATTCCTCGATCTGGACGAAGTGCTTCTTCGCCTCGGCGAGGGACTCGGCGACCGCCGCATCCGCCGCCAACACCGCCTTCGCCGCCTCCGCAGCCTTTGCCGCCTTGTCGGCGGCGAAGGAGGCCAGGGAGATCCAGCTCCCCGCGTTTCGGCCGGTCGGGGAGGCGCTTTCGGAGCAGTCGAGGGAGACACTTTCGGAGCAGTCGAGGGAGACGCTTTCGGAGCAGTCGAGGGAGGCGTTTGCGGAGCAGTCGAGGGAGGCGCTTTCGGAGGCATGGGGGGCATGTCTTCCGAAGGTGGAGGGGACGGTCCCCCACCTGCGTTCCGCCGAGACGGAGGCGGCGAAGGCGGCGGCGTCCTCGGATCTCCTGATTTTCTCAAGCCCGTCCCGCGCCTCGTTCAGGAGGCCCGCCCGGTACTCCTCAGTGAAATGTGTTCCGGAGGTGCCGCCGTCCAGGAGCTCCTTCGCGGCCGTGAAGGAGTCCCTCGCCCCTTCGCGGTCCCCGGCCGCCATGAGCGCCGTGCCAATCATGACGCGGGCCTCCGGGAGCTGGGGGGAGCGGGCCAGGCCGTTCGCGGCCAGCCCGGGCAGCACCCTGACCAGAATCCTGGCCGCCATCCCGTTCTCGTCCAGGCTCATGAGATCGTAGGCTATCCTCGCCATGAGATCCGGAACGAGGGAGGAATCGGGGCCTCCCAGCGCCTCCAGGGTCTCCGCGGCCCTGGCCCTCAGCGCCGCGGCCTTCAGCCTGTCCGCGCCGCACCATGCCGTCACGTCCCCGAGCCTGGCCATCGAGCGCACCGTGTCCCTGTGGAGGGCGCCCAGGAGCTTCAGCCTGCCGTAAAGGGCCCTGGCATGCCAGCCCCACGCGGAGTGCGGGTCGCTTTCGCAGGAGTTTAGATACGTCTCTCCGGTGTCGAAGAAAAGGGAAAGTCCCGCGGGCGATTCCTGGACGTCCTCGCCAAGGGCGGAGCACTGGTCCCTCAGGATTGCGGCCGCCTTGCCGAAAATTCCGAGGTCGGTTAACGCCGAGGCCTCGCCCATGGCCGCGGAGAGCCTCCTTTCCCTGGTGTGGGTGTAGACCTGCAGGACGCGCTGGATGGTCCTGTAGAGCCCCATCGCCTTCCTCAGGTCCGGCTCCTTCGCGGGAGCGTCCAGGATCGGGAAGAGGATCGGGACGGGCCCCGTGCGCCCCGCCAGGAAGCGGGCGTAGCGGGCCATGGAGTCCACGGCCTCCATGCGTCCGGTCCACTTTCTTCCGGACAGCTCGTCCGCGGACGACTTCAGGAGCTCCCTCGCCTCGGCAGCGTAGCCGGGCTCGCCAGCGACCGCCAGGGCCTCGCCCAGAAGGGAGCGCGCCTCGTAGGCCTTGAGGGACCTGGAGCCGAAATCCCTCATCGCCTCGGCCAGCCTGATCCTCAACTTGTGGGGATCTTCCGGAGCGCTTCCGCAGGACATGCCGGAATCCCGGGTCTCGGGGTCCGGGGGGCAGGGCCACAGGGCTTCCCCGAGGCTCCGCCGGGGCAAAGGCCCGGCGCCTTCCGGACAGTCCGGTACCCCGCGGCGGGGATCCAGGGCCAGCGAGACCGTCTGGTAGGCGAACGCCATCTCCGGGCCGGGAACCGAGACGCCCCCCGCCCGGCCGGAGCCGGAAGCGGCGGCTGCCAGCGCCGCGTAGCCCATGTCCTCGATGGCCCCCTCGGCCAGCGAGGCGGCGGCCTCCCACTTCCCTCCCCTCTCCAGAAGCGCCCTGGCGACCCGGGAAAGCGCCGCCCAGACCCGGGGGTCGCCTGGACCGTGGACGGCCCGCGCCAGGGTCCGGACATCCTCCCAGAGCGTGAGGGATGCTTCCAGATCATGCCTCTCCGCCGCCCTGTCGGCCTTCCGGCGCAGGGCCTCCAGGACCCCGCACATGGGCGGGAAGTTCCAGGCCGGCCAGGGAAGGCGGACCGGCCCGACGTACTCGGGCGGCCTGCGGCACGGAGCCGCGCTCTCGGCGGGGGCATCCGCCTCGGGGGGAACTGGCGCCGCGGCGGCCCTGCGGACGATGCGGACGGCGGCCGACCCCTGCGGATCGGCCTGGGAGCCCGGCGGGGGATGTCTGCGGGGCTTGCCCTTCGGCCACCCGCGGCCTTTCTTCTTTACGGCCGCGAAGGCAGGACTCCCCGAGAGGAAAGGCAGCGCCGCGAGGGCGGCCAGGGCCGCGGAGAGAAAGGCTGGATCCGTAAGGGTCATCAGCTGGCCTTGGAAGTGTATGCGTCCGGGCAGGACCCGGTCGAGGCGGCGTTCGGGCGGGCGACCCCCCGAAGCGGGGTCCGGGCCTCCGGGGCGGGAGGTCGGCCGGATCTCTGGTACGGGGAGGGGCGCGGGGTCACCAGGGCAGAAAAATGAAACGCGAGGCTGTCCGTTCGACTTGCTAACCAACTTAATACAACAGGTGGGGCCGACAGTCAACCCGATCTCCACATAACCTCGCGGGAAACGAGCGCGGCGGGACCCGGGAAGACGGCGGATTCGGTGCGCCCCGGATGCCTGGGGAGGCGGCGGGGGTGCGGGAAGATCCGCGGCCGATGAAGACGGGCTGTCCGGGAGGATCCGGGAAGGCATGGTGCCGGCGGGGCGGAGGAGTATCGGCGGGGCGGGGAGGTGCGTGGCGGAGGGAACAAGGAATGAGGAGAAGAAGGGAGCTCGGAGGCGGGGAGTGCGGGGAAATAGTCTGGCGTGGCCGCTGGCTGAGGGAAGATGGGCGGTCGGGGAAGTTTGGCGGGGCCGCGGTCAGGCCGCAGGGCCGCATCCCCTTCCCGAACAAGGTCAAGGTGGCCGAAGCTGACCAAAGGTGTCCGCGACGGTGCCGGTCAAGGGGGGGCAACGGCACGTTCCCCAATTCCGGCACCCTGCCTTCGGCCTTCGCCTTACGCCCGAACCGTCACGGACGCCAGCTCCCCCGTCGCCTGAAGAGGAACGAAAAGCCGTGCTCCCCTGACCTGTCAAAAAGTGCGGGGACCCGGCCTGGTCTCATGCGGCGGGTCCGCTGCCTCTCCCGCCGCCCGCCGATGCCGCCCGGCCCGATAACCCCCAGACATCCAGGAGGCTGCCTTCGGGACGGGAGCCTGACCGGAGCTCGGAGGAATATCAGAAAGCCGGCCCGCCATGACCCGGAAAGCTCCGCCATGGAGCGCGAGTAGCGGGAACCGCGCATCTTCCGCCGGAACCGCCCGTCGCGGCAAACTCGCGGATGAGGGCCCTGATGCGTTACACACCAAAGCGTTCCCTTGGCGACGAGACGTTTGGACCCGGTCAGGGCGAAGCGGCAACGCGAAAGCCGTTCGCCTCCACGCACCGGCTCGCCGTGTTGCATGTCCTGGATGTCCGTTCATTTCCCGTCTGCATTCATCTCGCCAGGAAAATCCGTGAAAGCCGACCCCCAGACAAATTCGTGAAGGGCATCTCCCGCAAATGCGCTCCGGTCATTCCGCGCAAATGCGTCAAGGGCACCGTGCGCGGACCCGGCTACCGTGAAATGGCTCATGCCCGGAGGCCGTCGCGGGGCGTGGAGTCCGGCTCGGGACGGACTGGACACCGAGATCAGGAAAGGCCTGACCTGGTGGGAACCATTCTCAAAAGTCAAGCGGACAACATAATCCGAATCCAGGAGAATTGTACGGCTGAAATCGACTGTTCAAAATTAATGGTTACATGCAATGTTCGGACAATGACAAAATCAATTTTTATCTGAAATATATGTTATCAATAAATGTAATCCAATAATATACATCAAACCTTATTAAAACAGACATATGCCATAAAATTATTCATCTTGAAATTCAAACATGTTTATTATTTAAATTTATCCGTTCACAAAAATTTTATCTCAACATCATATTCGCCGCCGGACAGTCTGTCAGCAACTGTCATGACAAGCTCCAGGAATCGCCGTTTCAGCGGATGCGTGATAACCTGCATGAATTTTAGACATGAAAAATTAAAATGAATTTATTGCTGCCAGGGATTTTTTCCCGGCATAGCTTCACCGGAAGAGTGCCGGAAGCGACCGGCCATTTCTCAATCTTCACGGAATGGCGAAGAGGCCGGGAGGAAGCCCGGTGTCCCTTCCGGCCTCTGAACGGTGCGAGCCGAGAACGGCACCGCCGGAACTGTCAAAGTCCCCCCTCGATCTTCAGATGACGTAGTCCCAGAACTCCTCCTGGAGGGCCTCGGCGGGCTGCTGCCTGTCGGAGAGCAGCTTGAGCTCGGTGTTCTTCACGCTCACCTTGGTGCGCTCGGGGATGCTCTTGGTGATGAAGGCGTTGGATCCTATGACAACCCCCTCGCCTATCACCGTGGCTCCCCCCAGGATGGAGGCCCCGGAGTAGATGGTCACGTGGTCCTCTATGGTGGGATGACGCTTCACCCCGTCCAGGAGCCTGCCTCCCCTGGTGGAGAGAGCCCCCAGGGTGACGCCCTGGTAGATCTTGACGTGGTTGCCGATGACCGTGGTCTCCCCGATGACTATGCCGGTGCCGTGGTCTATGAACAGGTGGTGGCCGATTGAGGCGCCTGGATGGATGTCTATGCCCGTCACCCCGTGGGCGTGCTCGGTCATCATGCGCGGGATGAGCGGCACCCCCAGGAGGTGGAGCTCGTGGGCCGCGCGGTTCACCATGATGGCGTAGATCCCGGGGTAGGAGAGGATTATCTCGTCCCGGTTGAAGGCCGCCGGGTCACCGTCGAAGGCGGCCTCCACGTCCGTGGCCAGAATCCTCCTTAGATCGGGTATGCGCCCCAGAAAGCTCCTCGTGATGGCCGCCGCCTCCGTCTCCGGATCCGCAGGACGCGGGTCCTTGTGCCTCAGGGCCTGGCTGACCTGTTTCTGGAGCCGGAAGGTCAGATCCTCCAGAAGCTCGCCCACGTGGTACTCGATGTAGCCCGCCTTCAGTGGCTTCTGCGAGAAGAACCCCGCGAACACCAGGCTCCTCACCTGATCGAGAATCGAGAGGATGGAGTCCCTGCTGATCTGGTCCTCCGCCTCTATCTTAATGAGCTCGGGAATCTCGGCGTAGCTCTCGGTTATCGCCGCGACCAGATCCTTTATTCCGCCGGCAAGCTTCTTCGTCATCGCTTCCCCCTTCATTGCGAACGCAGATCCCGCCGCGGCGGCATCAGGCACCGCCTCGGCGGGCCCCTCCGCAGTCCCGTTGGCGGACCACCTGGCGGGCTCGTGCGGGGACCCGCTGGCGGACGCACCCTCGGACTCCCCAAATGACGCCTCCGCTCCGGATGCGGGCGCCGAGGCGCCGGCCGTCTCCCCGATGCCCTGCGCGTCCATGCCGGTGCGACCGCTCGAGCATGTGCAGAAGTTTCCCGCAGGCCCGGATGCCTTTGCGGGCATCGCCGCCGATTCCGGGGAAGACTTCCCCGCGGAAGCTTCTGGCTTGATTCCGTTCAATATGTTTTCCTGTCGGATTGCCGTTCGATACCGCTGGCCCGGCGCAGTTTCCGTAACGCCGGCCGGCGGAACCGCACAGGCGGAATCTTCATGGCGCCGCCCCGGAGTCCTGCCCCGACGCTTTATGATTCCGCCGCCCCGGAGCCCTGCCCCGTCCGCTGAGCCGGAGGAATGGCCGGCGGCACTGGAACCGCCGGCCTTTCCGGGCGCGGGAGCCTCACTCTCCCTGTCAGTCCGGACGCGTTCCCGAGGCTATCTCCCTTACGACCGACGCGAAGAAGTCAACCTCGTCCGGGGTGTTGTAGAATGCCAGGGACGCCCTCACCGTGCCCTCCAGGCCGAAACGCCTGACGATCGGCTGGGCGCAGTGGTGACCGGCGCGTACGGCTATCCCGTGCGAGGACAGGATGGAGCCCACGGCCTCCGTAGCGCGGCCCCGGACCGTGAAGGACAGTACCGATGCCTTGCAGGCGGCGGTGCCTACGATCGCGACGCCGGGGATCCCCTCGAGGAGGGCGGTCGCGTATCTCAGCAGCGACTCCTCGTAGGCGGCCACGTTGTGGATGCCCAGGCGCGACACGTAGTCCAGCGCCGCGCCCAGCCCCACCGCCCCGGCAATGTTCGCCGTCCCCGCCTCGAACCTCTGCGGGGGGGGCTGATACAGCGTCCGCTCGAAGGTGACGTCCGCTATCATGTTCCCGCCGGTCTGGTAGGGCCTGGATTCCGCCAGGGCCTCGTCCGTGCCGTAGAGGACGCCTATCCCGGTCGGCCCGTAGATCTTGTGTCCGGAGAAGACGAAGAAGTCCACTCCCAGGGCAGCCACGTCCACGGGCATGTGCGAGACGGACTGGGCGCCGTCCACCATGACCGGCACCCCCCTGGCCCGCGCGGCCGCCGCCACCGCGGCGACCGGAACCACCGTCCCCAGGGCGTTGGAGACGTGGGTTACCGAGACGAAACGGGTTCTGGGGCCCAGGAGCCCCAGATACTCGCCGAAGAGGATCTGGCCTGAGGCGTCCGTGGGAATGACCCGCAGGAGCGCCCCCGTCTCCTGGGCGAGAACCTGCCAGGGCACGATGTTCGCGTGGTGCTCCAGTTCGGAGACCACCAGCTCGTCTCCGGGATTCAGCCTCGGCTTCACGAACGAGCTCGCCACGAGGTTCACGGCCTCGGTGGTGCCCCTGGTGAAGACGATGTTCCCCGGACCTCTGGCCCCTATGAAGCGGGCCGCCTTGCTCCTCGCCCTCTCGTAGGCGTCCGTCGCCCGCGCCGCCAGCGCGTGGGCACCCCTGTGCACGTTGGAGTTCTCGCAGTGGTAGTAGCGGACCAGCCTGTCCGTCATCGCCCTGGGCTTCTGGGTGGTGGCGGCGTTGTCGAACCAGACGAGATCCCTCCCCCCCTCCACCTTCTCGGAGAGGATGGGGAAGTCGGCACGCAGGGCCTCCACCGGGACGTTTCCCACGTACGGGACGGGCCTCACGGCCGGGAAGCCCGGCGGAAGGGGCGGGGCCGCTCGCTCGCCGCTTCCGGCCGCCCCGCGGGCCGGGGCGAGGGAGGCGGGGACAGGAGTGACGGCGGTCACGGCCGGGACGTCCCTCCACGGGGAGCCGCCCCGGGCTCCGCCTCCGGAGCGGGCGCGGGACTCCCGCGCAGGGGGGCCGGCCGCGCCCCCGGACGCTGGGGGGACGGCCCCCGCGGCCGCGTCCGGTTCCTCGGGGGGGCGGGCCGGCCTCTCCGGGGTCCCCAGGGGGACCACCTCCGGGCTCGCGGAGGGGCCGCCCTCCGGCGTGACGATGCCGACGAGCTTCAGGAGCTCGCCGGCACGGAGATCCCCCGGAACCTCCCCCGCCTGGGGGAGCTGGGCGGACGTGCCGCCGGCCAGGTTCTCGAGCCCGAGAGAGGACGGGATCCAGGGAACTCCCGTGGAGAAGGATGCCGGAGCGGACAGCCGAGAGGACGGGACCGGGGCCCCGGCCGCCGGGCCGGGGCACGCATCAGGGACGGCGACGCCTGCGGAACCGGCGCCGGGGACGCCGCGTTGCACCGCCGGCACGGACAGCGGGGGATCCGTTTCCCCGGCGGATGCCGCCCGCCGCGCATCAGGGGCGCCTCCGTCCGTGAGGAAGCCGGGGATCCAGGAAGCGCCTGAGGACGGGCCAGCCTGCCAGTGGAGGGCGGGAGCCCCCCCGAGCGGCACGTGCGGGGCCGCCGGGCACGTCCCGGGGAGCCACGCCCCGTCCCCGTCGGTGGCGTCGGAGGAACCGGACGCCCAGGAAGCGATCGCCGGGGATCCCGCCGACAACCCTCGGGGAAGGGCCGCAGGGGCGGGCGGCTCGACGGGCCGGACAGCCAGCGGCGTCAGGGTCGGCGGCTGTCCGCCGGACCCCGGCAGGCAGGTTTCAGGCCGGGACGGGGCACGTGTGAGCTCCAGGTCGGGAAGGCCCAGAAGCGAACCCGCGTCCCGGGGGTCCGCCCCGAAGGGGACCTGAGCCAGGGGGAACTCCCGGTCGGGGAGGCCCTGAAGCGAACCCGCGTCCCGGGGGTCCGCCCCGAAGGGGACCTGAGCCAGGGGGAGCTCCCGGTCGGGGAGGCCCTGAAGCGAACCCGCGTCCCGGGGGTCCGCCCCGACGGGGACCTGAGCCAGGGGGAGCTCCCGGTCGGGGAGGCCCGGGAGGTATCCGCGCCCCCGCGGGTCCGGACCGGGGGCGGGGGATTCGGTGGAGGGGAAGGTGTCCGGGACGGACGGGGGCCGGATGGCCCGGAAGGGGGGATGCCCCCCCTCCGGATCCCGTGTTCCTCCGCGGTCGTCGGCGGAAAGGCCCGGAGCCGAAGGGGCCAGGCCTTCCAGGTCCGACGCGGAAGGCAGCCCCCAGGCCCCGGGGTCGGGGTCCGCTGGGTATCTCTCAGGCGTAGTCATAGTAGCTGCCCACCTCGACGTCCTCCAGGACCGCCAGCGCGTCGTCCGCCAGGATCGCGGCCGAGCAGTAGATGGACAGCAGGTACGATGCCACGCCCGCGTCGTCGACCCCCCTGAAGCGCACGGCCAGGCCCCTGGACTGATCGCCCGGGAGCTTCTCCTGGTAGAGACCCACCACCCCGCGGCGGGACTCGCCTGTGCGGACCAGCAGGATGTTGGTCTTGCCGTTCCTTCCCGGGGGGTTCTTCAGCCCGTCCACGAACAGCTTGTCCGTGGGGATGATGGGCACGCCGCGCCACTGGATGAAGACGCCCCCCAGGATGTTCACGGTGGAGGGGGGCACGCCGCGGCGCGTGCATTCCCGCCCGAAGGCGGCCACGGCCCTGGGGTGCGCGAGGAAGAAGGATGGCTCCTTCCAGACCTTGGCGAGCAGCTCGTCCAGGTCGTCCGGGGTCGGGGCGCCGTTGCGGGTCTGTATCCTCTGGGAGGGGGCGGCGTTCTTGAGCAGGCCGTAGTCGTCGGAGTTGACTATCTGGCTCTCCTGGCGCTCCCGGAGGCTCTCGACGGCGAG
>JAISEQ010000062.1 GCA_031264045.1 Deltaproteobacteria bacterium | reverse complement strand
ATCATGATGAGATCCCGGGGAGTCACGCCTATGGCGTTCAGGGCCTTCACCACGTCGTTTATGTTGGTGGAGCGCTCTATCAGGAGCACCTGGTCGGCCCCCTCCTGGACGTTTATGTCGGTCTGGGGGGTCACCTGGGTCTCGCCCGCGCCGAAGGGGCCGGGCTGGTTCACATCGAAGCCCTCGCGGATCTGCACGGACAGGCTCCCGTGGGCCACGGCCACGGTGGAGAGCTTCACGTTCTCGCCCACGACCACGGTGCCGGTGCGCTCGTCTATGATCACCCTGCCCACGGCGTCGGGCTCCACCTGGAGGTTCTCCAGATCCGCCACCAGTATCGCCAGGTTGTCCCGGAAGCTGGCCGGCACCCTGAGCTCGACGGTGGAGGCGTCCAGGGGCCTGGAGGCCCCCCCCGGAAGGGCCGAGTTTATGGCCTCGGCAACCCTGGCCGCGGTCGTGAAGTCGGGCTGTCCCAGCTTCACCGTGAGCGTCTCCTTGCCCTGCCAGCGGATGGGCACCTCGCGCTCCACCGTGGCCCCCTGGACTATCCTTCCCACCGTGGGGTGGTTCCTCTGCACCGAGGCGGCGGCCCCGGTGATGGCGAAGCCGCCGACGGACAGCGGCCCCTGGGCCATGGCGTAGACCTGGTTGTCCATGCCCTTCAGGGAGGTGATGAGGAGGGTCCCCCCCTGGAGGGACGTGGAGTCCCCCATGGACGAGACCAGGATGTCTATCTTGGTGCCGGGCTTCACGAAGGGGGGCAGGTCCGCGGTCACCATCACGGCGGCCACGTTCTTGACCTTCAGTCCCGTCGGGGCCACGGTCACGTCCATCCTCTTCAGGAGGTTCGAGAGCGTCTGGCGGGTGAAGCCGGTCTGGTCCTTGTCGCCGGTGCCGTTCAGGCCCACCACCAGGCCGTAGCCTATGATCTGGTTCACCCTCACGCCCTCGAAGGTCGCTATCTCCTTGATCCTTATCGCGTCGGCCCTCGAGGGGGCCAGGAGCACGAGGGCCAGGGCCACGGCCAGCGCCGCGAGAAGGGCCAGGATTTCCGGGGGGCCCTGAAGGGGGCGGTGGAGGGCGGCGGCCGCCAGGGGCGGGCGCCGGGCCGGGAACGGTCGGGGTGTCTTGTGATGCGTCATGCGCGGAGACCTTTCAGGCCGGCGGGTGCGGGGGCCGCGGCCGGTTCCGGGCCGGGGGGGCCGCCGGAGGCCCCGGAGGCGATGGGGCGGGCCGGGGACGGGTGCGGTTGAGGGGGAAGCGGGCCGTGCGTGGACCGGGGAGCTCCGGGGTCCGGGGCCGGGGGCTCGCAAGGCGAACGTGGGGTTCAAGGCGATCGCGGGGTTCAGGCGGTACATGCGCCCGCGCGGGTCCACGGGTCCGTAAGCCCGCGTTCCGGATGGCTGTCAGGAAGGGCCTCGCGGAGTCAGGAATGCCTTCATGCCTCAGAACTGCCTGCGGGCCGGTCCGGTCTTCCGGGCGGTTCCCGGAAGGTTCCGGGCCAGGTCGCGTGCGGCTTTCGGACTGCTCCGGGCCAGGTCGCGTACGGCTTTCGGACTGCTCCGGGCCAGGTCGCGTGCGGCTTCGGGCAGTTCCCGGACGGTTCAGGGCAAGGTCACGGACGGTTCAGGGCCCAGTGCTGGACGGCTCCCCCAGGTCATGGCGAAAGGCGGGCCCGTGACTTGAAGGGCAGGGGCTAGAAGGGCCAGATGGCTCCGATGGCCCTGGTGAGCCAGCCCTCGCGCTGCTTGTCCGTGAGATCGCCCTTGCCGGTGTACTCGATCCTCGCGTCCGCCAGGTACGTGGACAGGATCGTGTTGTCGGTGGCGATGTCCGCCGGCCTCACGACGCCCTGCACGGTTATGTACTGCTTCTCGTTGTTCACGAGGATTTCCTGGGAACCCCTCACGACCAGGTTCTGGTTGGGCAGGACCTGGACTATCCTCGCCGAGACCTTGGCGGTTATCTGCTCGTTGCGGCTGGTCGTGCCCGAGCCGGTGAACTGGGTGGACATCCCCGAGTCGATTCCGCGCATCAGGCTGAAGCCGGTCTTGGTCGGGGGGGTCGGCTCCTCAAGGCCCAGGAAGGTGTTGAAGTCGGCGTTCACCCGGCCGTTGCGGTTGAGCGCGGTGGCGGCCTGCTTGGAGGCCCTGCTGGTCTCCACGATGTTCACCGTTATGATGTCCCCCACCCTCATGGCCTTCATGTCGGCGAAGAAGTCGGGGCGGGTGTCCTCCGAAAAGAGGCTCCCCTCGGTCTTGATGGCCGGGGTGGCGTAGGTCTGGACGGGGGGGTTCTGGAGGGCCGCCTCCTGGTTGCTCAGGGACGACGGCTGGGAGAGCTTGGACCCGCAGGAGCACAGGGCGACCACGGCCAGCATGGTCAAGGCCGCTATGGCCAGCGGGGTGTTGAACTTGGGGGTGGTCCTGGTCATCTTGTACGTTCCTCTGCGTCCTCGGTGGCGCTGTCCGGCAGGACACCGCGGGAAGCGGGTCTGCGTCCGCGTATGATGGAGCAATCGGCGTGCCACAGATCCTGCCGCCGGCGCGGAAGCGGCCGAGCGCGGCTTCCGCGCTCGGGATGCCCCCGCGGCGGACGGGTTTCGGAACTCCTGCCGCCGCTCGTCTGCCCCGGATCCTCCGGGCGGGATCCGGGAGGGGCCCGGAACGGCCCCGGGGCGCCGGGCCTCCGGAAAAGCCTAGCAACAGCCGTGCCGGGTTTTGCCCGGCCTGGCCGGAGCCCGGGCGGCCTCTCAGCCCCGGCTGAACCTCCGGGGCAGTTGCGCCTGCACGGACGGCCGGGCCCGTCTCGCACGGGACTTGAGCCTTACCTCAACGGCCGGGACAGGCCGCTCCCTTCGGCGGACGGGCTGGTGCGGGGACTCCCTTACCGGTCGCGGCCCGCTGCCCGGACGGACTTCAGAGCCGTCGGGGGAGGGAAAATTTTGCCTCCCGCGGAATCCCCCTTAACGGTTCCGGGAATGCGGACGCGGGGCGTCAGGCCGAGGCGGGGCCCAGCGGACAAGGCCCGCCGGGAGCGTCCGTAATGAAGGAGGCGGGGAGACAGCAGGGGGATTCAGGACGGGCCGACCGGAACTCTTCGGTCTGATCCGGAGGGCGGGGGAGGAACGGACCGGACCGGGAGGGGGAGGCGGCGGGCACGGCTGGGCCGACTGCGCCCCGGAGCGGCTCGCGGACGGCTTGAGGTTAACTGTGAAAATCGCGCAGGCTATGATCATCCTCGATGCTCGATCCCGTTCGAAGGAGAAGGAGAAGGAGGAGGAGGAGAAGGAGAAGGAGGAGGAGGAGAAGG
>JAISEQ010000454.1 GCA_031264045.1 Deltaproteobacteria bacterium | reverse complement strand
GTTATGACCTCGTCGCAGATGAAGAGCGATCCGTATCTGGAGCAGAGCGTCTCTACGGCCTTCAGAAACCCCGGAGCGGGGGGCACCACGCCCATGTTGCCCGCGACCGGTTCCACGATTACGGCGGCAATCTCGGCACCCCTCATCTCGAAAATCCTGGTCAGGCTCTCCTGATCGTTGTAGGGGCAGGTGAGCGTGAGCCTGGCCAGGGCTTCGGGGACGCCTGCCGAACTCGGGACCCCGAAGGTGGCGAGCCCGCTCCCGGCGGCCACCAGAAGGGAGTCCGCATGCCCGTGGTAGCAGCCGGCGAATTTCACGATGACGTCCCTTCCCGTGAACCCCCTGGCCAGTCTTATGGCGCTCATGCAGGCCTCGGTGCCTGAGTTGACCAGCCTCACGGTCTCCATGGAGGGGACGCACCGGGTCAGAAGCTCCGCCAGCTCCACCTCCCTCTCCGTGGGTGCCCCGAAGCTCGCGCCCATGGAGCATGCCGATGCCACCGTCTCGGTCAGCCCCTCCGGCGCGTGGCCGAAGATGAGCGGCCCCCAGGAGCACACGAAGTCCACGAGCTCGTTACCGTCCGCGTCAGTCACGCGGCATCCCCGGCCGCTCTCTATGAAGCGGGGGCTCCCCCCCACGCTCAGGCAGGCCCGGACGGGGCTGTTGACGCCTCCGGGAATGAGTCTTTCGGCCCTTTCGAACAGGGCGCGGGAGCGGGAGACGTCCGGGGCGGTCATGGGGAAGTCCTTTCGGGGATGGCTGCCGAATTGGTCCTGCAATGAGGCCATGGGAGCGCAAAATACTAGATATGGAGGATTAGACTGAAAACAGGCAATGAAATTCGTACTTCGGAATGAAATCCGTGCTTCGGAAAGAAGAAAAAGAGAAAAAGAGAAAAAGAGAAAAAGAGAAAAAAGAAGAAAAAGAAAAGACTGAAAGCCGAGTATCGGTAAGATGCGGAACAGGTTTCGGTAAGACGGGGACACAGAACGAATGTCCCGGGGGGAAAGGCGGCGGGGCCGGGGGGGTGCGCGCGTCGGGAGCTACGGGGCGGAGCGGTCTTCGGAAAGCGGCGGGGATAACGCTCCGGCGGCGGCTCCGGAGGTGCCCGGGCCGAAAATGGGAGCCGGATGCCGGAATCGGGTAGTGAAAGCTTCAGGGCGGGAGGGCCTGAGGACAGGCATTCGGGAAGGTGATCCGCAGGGATTATCGGGACAGGTGCCGTTCCAGGTCTCCGGAAAAGCCCGGCCCGGGTCGGCCGGCGGACGGGGCGCCGTGAGGCCGACCGGCGGGAAGAGGGGGGGCCGGGCCCGCGAATCGTTTCCGAAAAAGTGAACTTTGGGCGATTCGCGAATATAGTTAGCCACCCTCCGGAGGTTTTCTGCTAAAATGATGTTTCGGGGAAAAGCTTCCGCCGGGCCGCCGGAGGGTTTGCCCCCCGCCTACGCCGTCTTTTGATTATAGACCAAGAGCTTTGGTTTTAAAACGTCCCAGAAGGGTGGCCCGACGGGTCAAGCGCGATGTCCCAAGACAAATTCTACAGCCTCGTGGACAAGGTCAGCAGGGGCATCATCCGCTCCGTTGAGGAGATTGACCGCGAGCTTGCCGAAATGCCCGATGGCGAGGCCGAGTCCGTGAGGAAGATCCTCCCGGCCATCGTCCTCTCCATAGCCGTCCTGCGCCTGTGCCAGGAGAACCCTCCCGACGAGGTTCTGAACATCCTGAAGGCCGTGTCCACGAAGGTCGAGACCGGTGACTACCACCCCGGCGGAATGTCCTTCAGGGACGATGAGCCCTACGAACCCCCAGTCATGGATCCCGACGACGATACCGAAAGGAACGGGAACAACGGCTCCGGAGGCAACGGGACCAAGGGCAAGGGTCCCACCATCAACTAGCGGGCCCCGCCTCCGCTGACCTTGCGTTGGCGATTCGAACGGGTGTCAAGAGCGGCGTTCGATTCGGACCGGCCAGAGCGGGTTTCTGCCGCACGTCCTTCCGCCCCGTCTCCTGTCCGGCCCTTCTGCTCCTCATTCAGACCGGTCCCGGCCCTTCCAGCCGTCCGGTCCTGACCCGCCCTGCCGGTCGGCTCAGACCGTCCTGCCGATCGGACTTTCGGCCGCTTCGGGCCCGGGAAGCCCCGACCGAGGATTTTGCCCGATGTACCGGCTGATCCGGGTGTACCGGACGGCGCGGGCAGACGTCCGGCTTGTCCGTGAGCCGTCTATCGCCTGGAACGCCGCCGCCGCGCGGGGTCTGGCGCAGGCATTCAGGCCGGTTTCCGGCATTCTTCCTTTGTGCCTCAAAGCTTCTTAATATCCGCTTAATCCACCAAGAGCCTTTAAGCCCCCCGGACGGTCTGACCATCCGGTTTTTTTTTACGCATAAGGATCCTGGCGTTGTCAGGTCAATTCTGAGGCCGGTGAAAGCTGAACCGGAGGTTATGGAATGATGAGGCGGTGCCCTGGGACGGGGGAGCCGGAGGTTGGGGAGCGGGGAGGCGGGGGCCTGGGCTGGGGAGCCGGAGGTTGCTGAGCGGGAAGGCGGTGGCCTGGGACGGGGGAGCCGGAGGTTGCTGAGCGGGGAGGCGGTGGCCTGGGCCGGGGGAGCCGGAGGTTGCTGAGCGGGGAGGCGGTGGCCTGGGCCGGGGGAGCCGGAGGTTGCTGAGCGGGGAGGCGGTGGCCTGGGACTGGGGGAGCCGGATGTTGCGGAGCGGGGAGGCGGGGGCCTGGGCCGGGGGATCCGGAGGTTGCGGAAAGAGGAACCGGGGGCAGATGTGAGGTGAAACTGAAACCGGGGAGAGGCGGGGTGTCGTCCGTAGGGACATGATTATTACTACACGGGAAAACGGACATGGTGATGGGAATTGGAGGACATCGCGGAAGCTCTGCCCACCTCATCCGCTCTGGCCGTTGCGGTTTAGTCGAATCGGGCCTCGTAGGCTCCGGTTCAGGCTGATAGGCTTGTTTTTAAACAAACGATGGCTTAGAATGAACTCATATTTGGAGTCTCCGGTCCTTTTGTTCCTTTTTGCATCGTAGCGGGCCTGACGGCCCCTTACTGCTAACGATGTCCCGCGATTACCGCCTCTCCAGGTGACCTGGCTTCCGTCCTTTCCCTCCGGTCTTCCCCGGCCTTCCCTTCCAGTCAGGACTTTCCGTTTCCAGCTGGCCGTGCGCGATCCTCTGCCGTCGCCAGAGAGGAAGCCCGGCTCATAGACCCCTTTTCACCGGAAAATCATGCAGACTATCTCTTCAAAGCCTCTATCGCCCCCTGGCTCCAGACTCGTCAGGTCCCTGCCGGGTACCGGGCCGGGAGGCTGTCGCAGCTCCCGACTCTGACGCCGACCCGATCCGACGCGCCCGCGCCGGGAACCTTCCCGTGCGCCTGGAAATTCGCCTCCCCCAGGCTGAAGGCCGTATGAGGGAGGCCGGGAGATACGAAGATGATAGTGCTCAGAAGCGGAGGCGCATTGCGCCGCGTCCCCCCACCCACCCCCGAGAACGATTTCCTGGATCCCCAGGTCCTGGACGGCATCCTGGATCTCCTGAAGGGTACGCGCCACGGCCAGATCACCATCGTGAACCAGAACTTCAGGGTGGTGCAGGTCGAGAGGCGGGAGAACTTCAATCCCGAAGAGCTCGGGATTTCGCCGGCGGCCGGCTCCGGCGCCCTGAACCTCGACGCGGTCAAGAAGAAGATCTCCCAGGCCCTTAAGGGTCTGGAATTCGGCCAGGTGATCCTCGTGGTCAAGAAGGGCCGCCTCGCCCAGATAGAGCGGCTGCAGAAGGAGAGGTTCTCGGACCTGCAGGGAGTCTACGGGGACGGCATCTAGCCCTTGGCGGCCTGTGTCTTTGGTTCCCAACGGGGTCCGTAAAGCTCTTCTCCGGCCCGTCTCCCGCTCAGATCCCGCTGAACCAGCTGGAATGATTCCGCTGGATGCCGCGCCGGAGGCCGGTCCGGGCTCTGGATTATCGAGATCGTGGAACGGGAGAAGGACGTCACCTTTCTCTGAAACCGGCACGTCCGTTCCCTGATACGGGTCCGTCTCTCTTTCCCGCCGCCTGACAGGCTGACCCCGGGAGTCGGCGGCTGCCGGTCCGGCGCCGCGCATGAAGCCCCGGTCGTTTAAGCTCGGCCTGTTCCGGCTCCGGAAGCGTACCTGTTCGAAATGACAGCGGCGCTGACATTCGTTGCGCCAGATAATTGCAGCATTCTGTACCGGCGCAATCTTGTGGTGTCCATATCGCGTATCTGGGGCATAATCCTGGAGTTCCTGGACCGCTTGCCGAGAGACCGGTTGAGGGCTGAACCCCGGATGAAAAATGGAGATCGGTCGAGTTCAGCGGGTAACGGGCTCGGGATAGGTGGATTGCAGGCAAATTCGGCACTGTTTCAAGGGGACCTGGTCCCTTAACTTCATCCGGTCAAATCCTGGTTGCAGGCGAGCCGAGCCGATCCGCTTCCCGCAAGGGAAGCGTCGGCAGCAGTTCTGGCCGTTCTTTGGCAGCCTGTAATTTGATGCCGCTTCTGTCAGCTCGGGAGATGGGACTTGAGTCGCGGGACTTTAAGGATACCTGTACACCTTGCCAAGTTTTGGCACCTGTTCAGAACTTAACTGCTCTCAAGCACTGCCCGCTGAACTTAATCAGGTACATCAAGAACTTTCCGGATGTGATTGGGCAACTCAAAAAATCTTTGATCCCGGCCAATATTAGGACCTGGACTATCCTGAGCATTTGGACTCTCCGGAGCGCATGGAGAAGCAGCATATGGGTTGTGACAGATAATTTTAAAAGTCAAGGCATGAAATGTCGTTATGTTTGTCCGCTGATGCATTTCAGCCGGTTCATATTGCCGGTAAAAAGGTGACATCTGCGGTTTCCGGAGTTTGGAAGTTTGGTTTGGGATGATTTGAGTCTGACGGAGATGCAAACCAAGATAAGAAGGATTACTGAAAAAATAGAACATCGTATATTTTAACAAAGTTGATATGTCTTTTGTAATTGAATCAATGCCATATAAACAATGATTGAAATTGCAGTTCGAATCAAGGAGACTGGTGAATAATCGTAAAAGTTCGCGGGGATAATCCTGAGCTGTAACACTTTACCTCCTTCTTCAGCCAACGGTATGTATACAGTTTATATTATGAACCTTCGAAAATCCTTTATGGATCGGAGCATCTCTTTTATGGATATAAATTTACGTTCTTCAGGAGCTTGCGCTGAATCTTGCCGAAAAACACTTCCCAAGGTTCAGCCAGCTTGCGTTAGTGGGGGTGAAGAGGAGGAAGACGTTGTTGCGATCGGCGAGCAAGTTTTCGCATCCCTTAAGGGTTCAGTAGTTGTCGAGTACTTCGTGAAGCTTGATTCCTTTGTCGGGATCGTTTGCTCCCGGAAGCGACTTCGCCACATAATCATCGAACTTAATAAACTCTAGCCGTATCCTCCGTTCGTAAGTCTTGGTACACGCCATTCCTTTCATGATATCCAGTGCGGCGAGCATGTCAGCCGTTGTCCCGTGGCGCGCGTAGTTTTCAATCGCAGAGGTTTGCCGGTCTATTCCGGAGCTGGGTCTATGCGGAGTTCGTGCATCACCATATGAGCATCGCCGCCTTACCGTGGAATTCGGTGGTCCTTCTCATGTATCTGGTCCGGAGCACTCCGAGCCATATGCCGGTCTTCCGTAGCAACCTTGATTCCACTGCGAAAACCCCTCACTTGACCCTTCAGAGGCTAAAGTGCTTAGGCAAAGGTTGCACGAAATGCCTAGGATTTGGCTTAAATACAGGTGCTTTCGATGCCGAGGACGTATAGAGTTCATCCTCTCATTTGGGGAGGGATGAGTTTTCGGAGTGGAATCAATCCGATGATGTCCTCGGATATGGCAGGCTGCTCCGCCATTATTTTGACGATCTGGGGTGAAGTGCTATCGGGAGGATTTCTGCCGAGAGTGTTCAGGACATCGAGGGCAACCTTTCCATAGTCGTGTCTCCGGAGCCTGTAGGGGCGGGACTTGTCCGGGAGACCCTGGACCCCGTGTTCCATGAAGCGTTTCCCCCGCTTCCGACAGTGTCCTGGTTCGTGATGAGAGTCTTGCCGCCGAGACGTGGCGCTCATGCCCTCTCGGCTCAGGAGCACTGTCCCGGTGCGTTCGAGAGGGAAGACAGGCATCGTCCTGCCGTCAACCCAGGGATGTATGAATACCAACTCAAAGGGGTTGAAGCAGGTGTGTTGGATATTGTGCCACATCTTGTCTCTCCTTTCTGCCCTGCAGTATCTTTGCCAACTTGTTATTCCAAGAAGTGTTCAAGGGTACAAAAAAATTTTGAATTTGTATCATCGGCCATATGTACATTGACTACCTGAATATTCAGAAAATCTAAAAAATCATGTTCGAAATTATTTTCGCTATTCAAGAAGATCTACGATTTTTGATATCCATGTCCAGAAAGTCAAACGTTATATTTCAACAGGCTTTCTTTTCACATGTTTCATATACAATGTTAGATTTATTATCGCTTCATCTGAGGGGTACTGCTTGTTTGAGAGGAACTTGAGGGATTCTTCTCTAAGTTGAGGAAAACTTCATGGGTATAGGTATCACGAATCCAAGTCTTCTGTCATCCAAGGCATCAAGTTTATGGGGTTAGCGTGACGTAGGGGGTGCGTTGTGAAGTTTGTGCTCTAGATGACTGCTGTCGACTGACGGAGACAAGAGCAAGTTATGCCGTCACTGGTCAGGTGGAACCGTCTTATGAAAGGATGGGAGCGGTCGTACGACATGTTCAGCGTTTTCAATGAAGAGAGAGGGGGCACGCGGGGCTCCCAGTGGTTTGGGGCGCCAAGAGATGATAGCCGGATGTCTAGGGCTTGTCAGTCCGTGAGCGGTGTCCGCGCCGGTGAAATAGGCGCAGATAATTTAATGAAGGCTAACTGGACGCATAGGCTAACTGGACGCATAGGCTAACAGGACACTGAGGACAGGATGGTCACTGAATGGCGGGACAGGATGGACTTGATAGTAAGCTCAGCTAAAGCATATCAGGATAAAGAGCTTGATATATTCAAACTTTCACGCTGGATGCGGAGGCATTGCCGCCGTCCGGGCTATTGTTCAATTCGATGTCGGGAAAGCAGGAGAAGGCTGAGCCGGGCTCGGTTCAGAGCTGGGATTATGTGCGATAAAAGATCATTTGCTGGGTCGGGAGCTGTTTGAACCCGGTTCCCGGTGTCATGGGAACTGGCGGGGGTGGCTTCCGTATCAGGCGGTACGGGACAGGAGGTCGGCCCGGAAAAGGCTATGGCGGCGAAGTGACCGCTACGGCAGGAGGCCGACTTCAGGGGATTTCCAGAGGGCAGGCGGTTCGGATTGGACAACCCCAGGGCTTGGGGCTATAATGCTTGCTCGACCCGGGCAAAGATAGCTTTCGGGGTCCTTCAGGGCGAAGCGCCGGACATTCCCGGGCGGGGAAACGGCGTGACGGATGAAGATTGAAGAAAGGATTGAGGATGGGAAGGCCGCAGGACGGCGTTGGAGATTTAGAGGTCGGCGTCAGGAAAACAAATGGAGGAACCGCCGTAAGTGCATCCGCCGCAGTACCGCCCGGAAGGAAGTCTGCCGGAAGCTCGAGGAAGGCGGCTCAGTCTCTTCCCGCTTCCGGGAGAAAACCGTCCAAGTCCGGACCTGCGGGCAACGGCTCCTCATCCTCCCCCGTTTCGAAGCCTCTGTCCTTGAAGACGGCTGCCAGGGCCGCTTCTCTCGCTCCTGCTGTCCCGGTCGGGAAGATGCGGGCATCTAAGTCGCCCAACAGGCCTCCGGCGTCCGTTCCTGCAGCCCAAAAGGCTGTGGCAGGAAAAACTAACGGCAAGGCCGCCGTTCCGGCTCCGGCTGCCACGAGCAGGAAGGCTTCGGGTTCGAAGCCTG
>JAISEQ010000420.1 GCA_031264045.1 Deltaproteobacteria bacterium | reverse complement strand
GGGCGGCCGGATCGGCCCGGACGCCCCCGCCGGGCGGGTTGCCGGTGAACGGGCTGGAAAGTCCGGGCAAGCTTCCGGGCGGCGGGCGGGAGTCTCCGGGGACGGGGACCGGATCGCCTGGACCGGGATGCCGATGCCGCCCGCTGGCGGGACGGTTCCGGCGGGGGCAGGCCGCCGGCGGGTCCGCCGGGGGCGCGGCTCCGGGGACGGCAGAAGGGGGGGGACGCGCGGGTTCCTCCTGCCTTCCGGGTGTTTCCGGGCTCCGGCCGGAGCCCCGGAAAAGCGCCCGTGGGCTTTCGCGGGGATCATTGGACGCGGGGCCGGCGTGTGATATATTATCATACAACCTCCGGCTTTTCGGGCCCGCCGTGCGCCTTCCAGCCCTGAAGCCGTCCTCCGCGGCCCGGGCGCCGGAACGCCTGAGTTTCGTGTTGACTCCGGCTCCCAGGGGCGTTAGACTACCGCATAAAGTCCGCACGTTCCGCGCCCGCCCAAGGTGCGGGGCCGCCCGGCGAGGACGGTCCGCACGGCCGCCCCCGGGGCCAGCGGCGAACAATTCCAAGGAGCGACGCATGAGCGACAATATAAAGGTTCTGACAGACCCCACCTTCGACGAGTTCCTGGGGGCACCCGCCTCCCTCGTGGATTTCTGGGCTCCCTGGTGCGGACCCTGCCAGGCCCTGGCTCCCGTCCTGGAGGAGCTGGCGGGAGAGATGAAGGACAAGGTCGCGTTCGCCAAGATAAACGTTGACGAGAACGGCGATACCGCGACCAAGTTCAGGATCCGCTCCATCCCGTGCCTCGTGGTCTTCAAGGGCAAGGACGAGGTGGGCCGCATCCTCGGCCACAAGGACAAGGCCGATCTGAAGTCCGAGCTGGAGAAGCTCCTGTGAGGGGGACGGCGGCGTCCGCCGCGCGCCGCCTCGCGGCCCCCCTGGCCCTCGCCCTCGTGATGGCCATGATGCTCCCGGGCTGCGCCTCCACGAAGGGGCTGTGGGCCAGGATCTGGGGGAGTTCCGTGCCCGGACCCGGGGACGGGGCCATCGAGGCCGATGCCGATCTGGCCCTGCGCGCCCAGGAGCGCCTGGACGCCTCCGACTACGTGGAGGCGGCCCAGCTCTTCCAGCAGCTGAAGGACCAGTATCCACAGAGCCGCTACGCGATGCTGGCGCAGCTGAGGCTCGGGGACGCCTACTACCTGAACGCCAAGTACATAGAGGCCTACGGGGCCTACGACGCGTTCACCGACCGCCACCCCATGAACGACGCCGTGCCCTACGCACTCTACCAGAAGGGCATGTGCTGGTTCCAGCGCATGAACGGCATAGACCGGGACCAGTCGCCCACCATCCAGGCCATCAACGACTTCGCCTACCTGGTCGAGGTCTACCCGGACTCCCGCTACTCGACCATGGCCCACGCGCGGGTGGCCGAGGCCATGAACAGCCTGGCGGGACACGAGTTCTACATAGGCGAGTACTATTACAAGCGCAAGGACTACGCGGCCGCCATGCGGAGGTTCCGAGGTCTCATCCGCGCCTACCCTGACTCCGGGTACCACCCGAGGGCCTTCACCTACATAGCCGAGTACCAGGACCTGCTCGCGCGCGGGGAGATAGAGGCGGGCAACCAGAGGGGCAAGGAGTACGACTCCCCCTTCAACGTGACCGAGAGGTCCGGGACGGGCCTGTTCTAGCTGCGGCTTCGCCTTTTGAGCCGGCGCCGCCCGGAGCGCGGCCCCGCCAGGAGCCGATGCCGGGCTTCCCCAGTGGGCGGGTTTCCCCGCCGACGGCATGAAAACCCCCTGAGGCCCGCGGGCTTCCGGGGGTTTTCCCGTTCAGGGGGCGAAACCATGCCCGGCTCGCGGAACGTTCACGGGCGCCGGAAGCCCGGGACGGCTCGCGGCACGGGCGGCAGGGATCGGGACGGGCCTCTCCCGCGCGACAGACGCGCCTTCGCGTCCGGAGCGCGGAAGCGGGTTGCGTAAAGCGGAGGGCATCCCCGCCGGAGCCCCGTGGGGATCCGGCCCGGGGAGCCTGATCCGGTGTTTGCGGCCGCCGTCACGGAAGCGCGGAAAAGTGGCGGAACATGACCTTGTAGAAGAAGGCCGCGGGAAGGTACAGGCATGTCATCAAGATGCACCACATCCCGACGGCTTTCTTCCCGTGTTTAAGACTGGACGCGACGATGTACGCCGTGAACGTTAAGAGAACGGTGAAGACGGGAATCCACCAGAACACGCTGTGGCGGCTGAACGCGTGCGCCAGCATGCACCCCAGCAGGATCCCCGTCTCGGCCATGAGAAATCCCATCGGTGCCATAGAACTGTCTAAATCGGCTCGCCCTCCGTCCGCCATCATCCGGTAGAATCCGTGCTCCATAGCCGAGGCCAGGCCGGCGAGGAGGACCGTCCAGAATCCGTAGCTCTCCCAGCCGCTCCAGAAGCCGTAGCCCACGATGATCAGCCAGTTCGCTGGAAACGCTGGGTTTACCGGAAGCCACCGGGGCGTCCCCAGGAAGGACACTGCGGAACTCAGGGACAACAGCAGGAGGCACTGAACGATTGCGATAATTTCCGTTTCGGCCATGCGGGGCTCCTCCTCTGCCCTGCCGGGGGGATCCGCCGGGATCGCCCTTTCCGGAGCGGGCAGGCTTAAAATTGATTCCGCTGAAAAAAAACCCTCCTTTGGCCTTTAGGAGACCATTGCGCGTACGCAAGGGAATCTCGAATTTACGAGAATTTGCTTAAATGCAGGGAGTTTCATTCCGAAAACTCATAACGTTCACCCTCACGTTGGAGGGGGTGGGGTTTTTGCAGTCGAATCAAAATTGCGGCTGCGGCCTGGCCGTTCGGACACATCGGACGTGTCCGAAGTTGAGCGGAAAATTTTCCGCTTCTGTTTAAACGGCGGTCGGAATCGCGCCGGTTACGGCGGGGCGGGGATTCTCGCGGATCGGCAAGTCCCGAACGGGCCTGGCGTCCCTTCCCGTGCCGGGCGGCCGGCAGTTGCATATCCGTAGTGCTGAAAAATTTCCGGTGCGAGTTTAACCACAGGGGGCGTCCCGCCGGTTCCGGCGGGGCGGGATTGTCAGGACGGAGAGGACATCCGGCATTGAATCACGATGGCCGCCTGCTGTCAAATCCGAATGGTGTCGTTTTCGGGCCGGAGCCTTCCTCCCGTCTTCCGCTCCATCCCCGGCGTTTGCGCACGGGAGCCGTCCGGGACGCCCGCCGCGGGCCGCCGGAAGGCGGAATCCCGGTCCGGGCGCCGGCAAGTGTGCCCCGGCCCCTTTGGGGCTCGTGCGGCGGGGAGAGGGGCTGGACGGAGCCGGCGAGGTGCGTTCCGTCTCCTGCGGCCATGCCCCGCCCGGTTTCCGGGGCCGAGACGACGGCCCTCTTCCGAAGCGAGGCTGCAGTCCGCTAGCCGCCTGCGGTTCTTCTGGAAAGCTCAGGAATTTTCAGTAGATTTCAGAAATTTTCAAAAATTTTCCGGAGTATACCGAATTTTCGGGTTGTTCCCGGGTTGGGGGATTCTCCGGGAACTGCCGGGAACTGCCGGGATCTGCCGGGCGTTCCCGCAGGGGCCTCCGGTGTCGGCGGGTCCCGTCAGCCCTCTTCGGGCGGGGTCCCGGGGGTCTCCCCGTCGGCCTCCGGCAGGCTTCTCACGCGGACGCTGGAGACGGCGGGGCCGTCCGCGCTTACGACCACGAACTCCGCCCCGTAGCCGGACCAGACGTCGCCGGGGCCCGGGGTGGCCGAGAAGCGGCCGGCGAGGAGCGCCGCGAGCGTCCTGTAGCTCTCCTCAGTGTCGGCCCGGAGCTTCAGCTTCACGTGCCGGCCGAGCTCGTCCAGGGACACCGTGGTCTGGCAGAGGGCCCAGCCGTCCTGGAGATCCTCTATCGCCTCCCCCTCCTGGAGGTCGAACTCGTCCTGGATCTCGCCCACGATGGCCTCGAGCACGTCCTCCATGGTGAGCAGGCCCAGATAGCTCCCGTACTCGTCCCAGACCAGCCCAAGCTTCGAGCGCTTGCCGCGCATGAGCTCGAGGACGTCGTCGGCCGCGAGCGACTCGTAGATGTAGAGGGCCGGCTTCACGAGCGGTCGGATGGACGGCAGATCATGGCGGCGTGTCAGGTCCCTCGAGTGCACGAAGCCCGTCATGTTGTCGCGGTCCCCGTCGAAGACCGGGAGACGGGTGTGCCCGGCCATGGCGGAGATCTCCAGGGCCTGGGCCGGGGCCACGTCGGCCGAGACCGAGACGACCCTGGTGCGGTGGACCATGATGTCCCGGGCGGTGCGGCGGTCCATGTTGAAGATGTTGTTCAGGAGCCTCTCCTCCACCTCGTCCAGCTGTCCCCCGTCCCGGCTCTCCGCTATCATGAGCTTCAGCTCCTCCGTGCTGTATGCCGGGCTGGACGCCCAGCGTCCCGCCCCTATGGCCGTCAGCACCAGCTGGGCCGAGGCGTTCAGGACCGTCACGAAGGGCCGGAAGACGATGTGGGACGCCCTCATGGGGTAGGCCAGGAGGAGCGCCGTGCGCTCCGCCGCCCTGATGGAGAGGTTCTTGGGAGCGAGCTCCCCGAAGGTCACGTGCACGAAAGTGATGAGCCCGAAGCCCGCCATGAAGGCGACCGACCCGGTGAGCGCGTCCGAACCCAGCCCCAGCCTCTCCATAGGCCCCCGGATGAGGCTCGCGACGGCCGGTTCCCCCAGCCAGCCCAGGCCGAGGCTCGCCAGCGTTATGCCGAGCTGGCACACCGAGAGGTAGTCCTCCAGATGCCTCTGGCCGAACAGGGCGAGGCGGGCCCGGGCCGACCCGCCCTGGGCGAGGAGCTCCAGGCGGGTCTTTCTCACGCGCACGAAGGCGAACTCCGCCGCCACGAACAGGGCGTTCAGGAGCACCAGGAAGGCGGCCAGGAGAAGGTTTATCGCAGTTTCCATACGGTCTTGGGCGGGGGGGTACGCCGGGGGGACGTGCGGGAGCGCGGGCGGCCCCCGTGGAGGCGCGGTGCGGGGATGGGGGCCGACGAGGCCGGGGCCACCCGTTGGGAGGCGGCTCCGGCGCGGTCGGGTCCACCCTCGGGAGGCGGCATCGGCCCTCCCGGTGCCGGGATCGGGGAGGCTGCCGGGCCCCGGCGGGACCTGCGGGCTGTCGGCCGCGAGGTTCAGGAACGTCCGGCGCGGGGCCGTGCCGGGCGGCCCGTCGGCGCCCGGGGACGTTTCCGGGGAGGAGGGGGTCTGCCGGGCGGCCCGCCCGCGTCCAGTGTCGTTTCCGCGGAGGAGGGGGGCCCGGGTCGCCGGAGTTCCGGGCCGCCGGCCGAATCCGGGGACGCCGGTCCGGAGGGGATGGGCCTCAAGGAGCGCCCGATGGCGGCCGGGCTTCGGCGGGGCGCCGTAAGCCGGGTTTTCAGGGGCCGGTCCCGGCCGGGCGGTGCCGCCGCCCCGGGGTTAGCCGGCGCCCGGGCGGGGGCGCTTTCGGGGCGGCGTTCTCTTTTCGTCCTATTATATGATATTATAAGGCGGAATCAAGGAACCGGCCCTTTCCGCGGGGGGCGGCCGGTGCCGCGGCCGCCGGCGCGAGGGCGCGGGCCCCCGGTGACGGCCGGAAGGGAGGAGCGTTCATGTCCGATTCCTTAACGGATCTTTTCCTGTCCGGGGCGCTGGCCGATCCCTTCTCCGTCCTGGGGGCCAGGCCCCAGATAAGGGACGGGAAGGCGGCGGTGCTCTTCAGGGTGTTCGCCCCCGGCGCGTCGCGGGTAGCCGTCCTGCTGGACGGCGGGGATCTGGAGCTCCGCGAGATCGAGCCCAGCCCTGGCCCGCCCCCTCCCCCGGCGCTTCCTTACGTCGGTCGCGCCTCCGCCGGCGTCGCTGACCCGGCGGCCGTCCCCGGGGACGGATCCGCATCCCCGCCTCCCGCCCCGGCGGCCACGCGCCCCGTTCCTGCCGTCCCCCCAGGCCCCTCGGGGCTCTTCGAGGGCTGGCACTGCGGGGACTACGAGTTCCGGCCATACAGGGTCCGCGCCGACTACGGGGACGGGAACGTCTCGGTCGTCTGGGACGCCTACAGCTTCCAGCCGGTGCTTGGCGAGCTGGACCTGTACCTGTGGAACGAGGGGAACCACTACCGGGTCTACGAGAAGCTGGGTGCCCACCCCGTGGTCCACCAGGGGGTCGGGGGCACGGTCTTCGCCGTCTGGGCTCCTTCCGCCAGGAAGGCGGCCCTGGTCGGGGACCTGAACGGCTGGGACGGGAGAAGGCTTCAGATGAGGCCCAGGGGCTCCTCGGGCGTCTGGGAGATCTTCGCCCCCCACTTCAAGCCGGGGGACCTCTACAAGTTCGAGATCACCGCCCAGGACGGGACGCTCCTCATGAAGTCCGACCCCATGGGCTTCCACATGGAACAGAGGCCAAAGACGGCCTCCGTCGTCTACGATCTGGACCGTTACCGCTGGGGCGATGGGGAATGGCTGGAGGGCAGGGCGAAGCGCTCGCTCCTGACCGAGCCCATGAGCGTCTACGAGTGCCACCTGGGGTCATGGAGGCGCAGGGAGGACGGGAGCTGGCTGAACTACCGGGAGATTGCCGCCGGGCTCGTCCCCTACCTTAAGGATCTGGGCTTCAACTGGGTGGAGTTCCTGCCCCTGGC
>JAISEQ010000357.1 GCA_031264045.1 Deltaproteobacteria bacterium | reverse complement strand
GGCAGCTCCTGGAGATTCCCTACGTCGGGCGGAGGCTCTCCATGATCGTGCTCCTTCCAGGGACCGGCAGGGGCGGCATGGGGGCCCTGGAAGCGTCCCTATCGGGCGATCTCCTGGCCCGGCGGCTGGAGAACGCGGCGGCGGCAAGGGTGGACGCGAGTCTCCCCAGGTTCTCCTTCGGCTGGGGCACGGAGTCCCTCCTCGCTCCCCTGGCGGCCATGGGGCTCGCCCCGGCCTTCGGGGGGGAGGCCGACTTCTCCGGCATGACGGGCGACAGGTCCCTCAAGATTTCGGACGTGCTCCACCGCGCCTTCGTGGACGTGACGGAGGAGGGCACCGAGGCGGCCGCCGCCTCCGCTGCCATAGTGACCCGCGCTCTCCCGGCCTTCGAGCCCCCCAGGAAGTTCAGGGCCGACAGGCCCTTCGTCTTCCTCATAAGGGACAGGGACACGGGGGCGATACTTTTCATGGGCAGGGTGTCGGATCCGGGCGAATAGCGCGGGCGCGGCTGGTGCGGGGGCAAGCCCGTCCTGGCCCGGATCCCCCCCCTCCCGTAAAGGATCGGGCGGGAGACATCCGGGACAAAGACGCCCCGTGAAGTCCCCTGGCCGCAGGCGGGAGACCGGTCCGGGAGCCGCACGTGTTTCCCGTGACCGTGCCGATCCTGCCCGTGAAAGGATTGGCGCGTCCGGGTTATCGGCACCGGTTTATCTTGACTTCCGCAAGGCCATCACAATAGTCTGTAATTAGTATGATAATGAGAACGAAGTGTAGACAATGGCAGGTGGTTGCAATTATGATGGATGCTTATTACATAAGTCAGTTGATGATTTGGAATCCAAAAACGTAGACAATAAAGGGACGCCCGCGTAGTCCCGGGCGGTCCGCCCGCCAGGGTTGATTCTCCGTTGCCGACCTTCGCCGCAGCCGATGAACAGGACGCCGGTGCCGCCCCGGGCACCGATGGAGCAAAGAGCGGCGGAAAGCCAGGACGGATCCCCGGGCTTTACGGAAAGACGCGCCGGATGCGGAGACATGCACAGGTCGTTTTCCCCTGGTTCCTCCGGGGCGTGTTCCGGGCCCCGGTTCCGACGCGCCAGTCTTTCCCTGAAGGGGACGGGACCGGTGTCCTCCTGCCCTTCCGGAAACCGCCCGGCCCTCCCCTCATGTCCCGAAGACGCGTCCGGGCGCCGGAGAGTGCCGGGCGGGAAGAGGAATGCAGGAAGCCCCTGCGGGCCCCGGCGTCATGTGCCTCCGCCGTCGGCCTTCAGGATTCCGTTGACCTCAGACAGATCGAGCTCCAGCAGCCCGCTAATCTCCTCCGCGGTAAAGTTGGCTCCGCGCAGGGCCCGGACGGAGTTGGTTGCCATTACCGAGCACTTCTCCTCCATGGACTCGATCTGACCCTGGAGTTCCGGAAAATTCAGTCCTGTCAGCATTTCCGCCGCCTCAAAGATGTCGGTACCCATGTTTCTGCAGACCTCGCGATATTTCGTGATCATGTCGGGGGTGGCGATGTCGCCTCGGGAAATGACGGCGAACAGCATCGTGAAAAGAATTTCCGGGTCCCCGGCCTTGTCCGACAGGACGCGCCCGATGCGGAGATAGGCGCCGGTCGTCTTCACGGGATCCTCCGGTATGTGCCCCAGAGGGGCGGAAAACAGCTCCACGAGCTCGTCCCGTGTCAGAGGGAGGCAGTCCGGCTCCGGGTTCCGGTCCCCGATCCTGTCCCCGTACCTGCGGACGACCTTGGACATGTCAACCAGATTCTTCAGGAAGATCTGGCGGGGCTTGAAAAAAATGCTGGCCTCGCCCGGGCGGGTCCCGCAGGGATAGGAATCATGCAGGAGCCCTGCGCACCCTGCAGGATATACGCACAGGGTCGAGACCGGAACCCATTCCCCTTCCTCGGTGGAGTATTTCCACGTGAGCATCGCGTGATAAGTCAGGAGCGTGAAGATATCGGAGAAGTCCGGGGAGGACTGGAACACGATATTGACGATGGAGCGGTCGCCCAGCCGGACCGCGCGGTCGGGAAATTTCATGTGCAGGTCGGGCCAGAACGGGTCCGTCTGGAACGTTTCCGCGATGAGCAGTTCGGAGCCTTCGGCATTTTCCGGCGCGATGCCGAAAAGCCGCAGCGACGAGGTGAGATACTTGCCGGTCAGGTATTTCAGACAGCGATCCATGGCCAGCTCACGGCGGTGAGGAGACCCTCCGGCCGTCCCCCCGCCGTCAGCCCGGCAGACACGGGTGCCGGAGAGAGTCAGAAGCACAACCGTAATTAGAATTGCGGAAATCATGAAAAATGTCTTCCGAGTGGCCGCGCCTGCGTGGAGGCCGGCCGGACAAGCCGGGATTCGGAACCGTATCCCGGAACAGGGCATCCGGAATGCGGATCTGCCCGATGTTATTATTGTTATCTGTTTCGCCCCGGGAAGAAAATGTCCGGGACGGCCGGACCGCTTTTCCGGACCTCTTTTCAAAACATCCTAACCCCCGTATCCCGTACCCTCGTGCTGGAGATGGCCGAACCTTCCGGATAAGGCGGGTATTTCGGTAGGAACGTGAACTGTGCCGAACCGGCTGGCCAGGTTAGGAAATTCCCGCCCCTTTTGATGTCCCTTCCCGGGCAGGAGAGGCAGGGGGAGGCGGCTGGAGTCCTGCGCGGCCAGACGGGAGGGGGACGTTGACCTGCAGGAGCCTTAAAGGTCTGGGGGACAGCGCGGAAGCGAACTGTGAAAACCTCCCGTCCCTTCACCGCGTTCCCGGGGCCCCTCCGTCGGCTGGATGAACGGACGCGGAGGCTCCTTGGGTCCGGGTTGTCCAGGGCTGGGACATGTCGAGGGCGGCACGATGCGGAAACCGTACGTGGGATGAAGTGATGCCGCCTTGCCTTCCGCCCTCAGGCGCACTGATCTTCAGCGACCGTCCGTCCGCCCCGAGCGTCAGGCCCGCTGCCGTCAGGGACCTTCAGTCCATCGGGTCCTCCAGCCCTTCTGGCATACCCACCCTCAGCCCAGCCAACCGTGAACGGATGCTATATGCTCATATTGATGGTTGACGTATGAGCTAAACGATACTGACGGTGCAAGTCCCGGTTGACACGTAATCCGCGAAATACCTATTCATGAAAAGGTTAGTAACCTTGCCGACATTCATACCTATTTTTGTTCCAGTAAATTTTATACCCGTTGCTCCCGTAACGAAGCTTCGCTCCGTAAACGGGAAATTTAATTATTTATCGGACAGGCCAAACCCTCGTACCGTAATCATCTGAATGGGCGGATATCCCGAAGCGCTTAATCTGAGACGCGAAATGAATATTTATAAATTAAAATGTCAAATGGTAATTTATAGCGGAATGTTGATAATTTTATGCTTTTCAGTGCTGTTGAAGAATTATTAAAATCAAACTGGAGAAAACCGTCAGCATCAGTGCCGAGACAGGCGAAAGGCCGGTCATATCTTGTGAACCGGCCATCCGGCACGAGTCCGAGACACGTGCGCGCCGTGATGTCCATCCGCCGGAGGGATCGGAAAATGCTGCCGGCGCTTGCAGGAAATTGATCAGGCTCAGGCCGGATAGTCTAATGGGCTAACTTCCGGCACCGGGCGCAGGCGCTGCCGGCCCGAAACGTTCCGGATCATTTCACGCGAAGCTGTCCCGGAAGGGAGTTCCGGGGATGCACGTGAAGCCCATCTCCTCCTGCATGAGCAGGAGCCTCTCCCAGGCCTCCTCGGCCTCGCGTGTGCAGGTGTCCATGCGGCACTCAAGGTCGTCTACGGCCTTCCTGAGGACTTTCTCGGCCAGGTCGGGATGGCCGGAGCGGTACAGCGAGCCTGCGAGCGCGCCCGCGCAGTCCAGTGTCCGCTCGTGGTCCGGGCCGAATACCTTCAGGTGGAGCTCTGCCGCGGCGGAGAGCGCCGACGTGGCCTCCGCGAAGGTTCCTCCCGCCGCGAGAATCTCGCCCTCGCAGAACATGGCCATGCACCTCAAGGGGTGGAACTCCCCCAGCACGGACTCCGCCTCGGCCACGCAGGCGCGGGCGATGCCCAGGGCGAAGACGCGGTCACCGGCCAGGCACGCCTCGGAAGCGAGGCAGATCCGGTCGGCCAGGGTGAAGCGGTGGGAGCTCCCGAGGGCGCTGATGTCCCGGTGGACCAGTTCGGCGTACAGCTCCCCCGCGAGCGGCCTGACCCCGATCCTGCTGGCGAGCGCCGCCCTGCTCGCCACGGCGCGGAGGGTCTGGGGGGACAAAGGCCCAAGGTGCCTGCCGGAGCGGAGGGCGATGTCGGCCAGGGCCTCGTTCGTCCTGGTCCACCCCCAGCTCCGGAAGCCAGCCAGTGCCAGGGTCTCCTCGCAGAACAGAGCCTCCTCGGAACAGTGCCCCTGCCCGGACGACAGGTGGGGGTAGGCAGCGGAGCCCGCCGCCTCGGCGGCCCTGTAGCCGCCCGCCAACAGGTGGAGCCTGGCTATCCTGCTGAGGTAGATGGCGGAGTCGAGGCTGTTGCCCGCGAGGACGATCCTCTCGAAACCGTCCATGTCCGAGTCGAGCCAGCCGAAGTCGCCTTCAGCCTCAAGCTCGGGGAGAGAGTCGTCCCGGCGCGGGAAACCCGGAGGGGCCGAGAGCTCCCTGGATCTCCAGGGCCACCGGCGGGAAAGGGCGGTGGCGTTACCGCATTCGGATCCGGTCGAATCCGGGGTGAGGAATCCGCGGACGGTGATGATGTCAGGCATGGGGATATGTACAGGGGACGGGGCGGACAGCTGCAGGCATTCGGTCATAGTAATCCTAGCCTTGTCAGGGCGGCCCCTTCGCGGGGCTCGCGTGTCGATGTGCGCCGGGCCAGGGAAGCCCGGCCGGACGCGGAGAAGGGTATCGGGGCTCTGTCGCGGCCCCTCGCGCGGGGTGATTGCCCCGTTGAATCGCCGTTGGAAGCCTTCTTCCATCAGCCAAGACACCTATTTGTCATGCTGAAGGGCAGGGGAACTGCAAGATGGCCGTGAAAAGCCATTATATGATGGAAAGGACGCCGACCTCTGAAAAGAAGACGCGGCATGATGATTTTAAAAATACAGATTTTCCGATTTTTAGTCAAGTGAAATATTTGGATTTTGCAAATAAAATCAAAATATAATTTTGCGAAAATGACAGGAGTATATTCATTTTCCGTCCTGCTTTGATTGTAAAATATAAGATATTATTTTGTTGATATTATTCTGATGATAACTGTAAATTCAATGATAAATTATCAACAAATATGCATAATTGATATGACGAAAAATTTATGCTTTCAAAATTTCTTTTCGGTTGCAGATTGAATTTATATCCAACACATCCGGTATTTGCTTGATTTATCGCAGTGCATAAAGATTTCGTGCTGTTCTATTTCGCGTATTTTATATTTCACGCAACTAGCTTTTCGGACATTCAGATTTTCGAAATTTATATAAAGCTATTCATCAGACGTCCGGAATCAAGATAATTAAAACAAGCTTTACGATCCATTCCTCCAGCACAGCTACCTAATCCATGACATCGCCGCAATAATTCCAAACTGTCGCCCGGAGAAAGTCAAATCTTCGTCATCTGAACGGAACGGGTGAGCGTCAAGAATGATTCCGTTGCGAAAACCCCTCACTTTACCTTTCAGAGGCCAAAGTGCTTTGGCAAGGGATGCACGAAATGACGAGGATTTGGTTGAAATACAGGTGATTTCGATACCTATGACGTATAGAGTCCATCATCTTATTAGAGGATGGAAGATTTTTCGAAGTCGAATCAAGACTGGTGGACAACGTTAAACACATGGTCGGAGCCGTAATGTATGGTTCTCGCCGAATTATCTTTAACTTTAGGCATGATATTTGTAAAAGAGCCGTTGCTGCTGTCAATTTCATCTGTCTCCAAGCCCTTGCGATGCTCCCGCCATCCCGGCACAGGACCCTGTTCCTTAGGGTCAGTGCTGATTGAACATGAGCCAGTTTTCGCCGGAGAACGTCTGAATCCCGCTTAGGCGTATCGCATTATTTTTGCTCAGGAGTTTTAGGTGCCTGCTGTCCCTCTGCTATGCCGGACGGTGCCGGAGCCCTCCCATGTCGCTGGAAGCCGGATTTCAGTTTTGCAGGATATAAATTCGTTATTCGATATCATCTTAAAATATTATGGATTGTTGTTGGCTATTAATTGTTTATCAAACTTTTATTTGTAAACTTGCGCATGTCTCAGTATTATTTTTCGATATTTTCGCGAACCTGTACATGCTTTCGCGTTATTTTAGCGCTATTTTCGCGATATTTTCGCGAACTTGCGCAGGCCTTCCCCTTATTTTCGCTAGATTCACGAATATTTTATAATTATTATTGTGCCGTTTTTTTTATTGATTCATATAAATAAGTATAATATACAAAAATTTATATTGACAAATAATACCAGAGCAACTATTCTTCTGATATCCAGTTGCCGTTACGGCATGCTGGATCATCCCGGACGCTGTCCAGGCCTTCCCTGGCCCAGCCGGTGTCCGGTACCGCACATGCCCATCAAGCGGGGCACCCTGGACCTTGCGACGGAATAGCTGGAGGGACAGCAGTTTTTGCCGTTCTTCCGAAACGCTTCCAGGTACCTCGCGCGACCCCCTCATACGCTGCGGCACAAGCCTCAGCCCTCTGCAGGCTCGCCTCGGTGCGTGCCGCCCACAAGGAATACACCAACATGACTAACACGACACGCGAGCCCGAGATGCAGGATTTCCTGTTGTCGGGTGACCCTGTGGTATCGGGACTCGTAGCCAGCCAAAACTATCGGGAGGCCCAGGACGTGCTGGCGGAGATGCTCCCTCAGTCCGAGGCCGTTTCGGGGCTGGCCGGGCTGGGTACGGTCCTCATAGTCCACGATCTGGGCCTGGTCCAGCTCTTACGGGGCGACTTCGAGGCCTCCGTGCCCAACCTCTCGCGGGCCCTTGATGGACTCGGGAGGATCCTGGGGACTTCCGATGCCGGGACGCTCTCGGCGGCTGACTCCCTGGGGGAGGCCCTTGCGGGCGCGTTCGACCACGTCAGGGCGCGCGAGCTTCACGCGAGGGCGCTTGAGGGCCGCGAGAAGCTCCTTGGCCTCTTCCACTGGGACACGCTCACATCCGCCATGAACCTCGCCATCGCCTCCGCCCGGCTGGGCATGTTCGGGGAAGCGCGGGCCCTCTTCCTGAAGGTCCGCGACCGCGCCTCCCGGAGTCTCGGCGAGCGCCACCCCAGAACGCTCAAGTGCCTTACGTGCCTGGGGCAGTGCCTAGCGGGTCAGGGGGATCTCGCTGGGGCGAGGGAGGCCCTTGAGCGCTCGCTCGCCCTTCACAACGAGAGCCTCGGCACCGACCACACGGGGAGCATGGATGCCGCGGACTCGCTCGCGATGTTCCTCATGGGCCTGGGCGAGCACGGTGCCGCGAGGGATGTCGCCTCCGAGGTCCTCGCGTGCTCGGAGGAGCGCTTCGGGAAGCTCCACCAGCACTCCGTCCGCTACAGGAGCCACCTGGGGTTCGCCCTCGCCTGCGGGGGGGACTTCAGGGGGGCTGAGGAGGCATTCTCCGAGGCGGCCGAGTATTCCGCAAAGCTCTTCGGCTCGCGCCACCCCTGCACGGTCACGATCGTCCTGAACATGTTCAGGATGAAAGCCGTGACCGACGGTCCCCTCTCCGTCTGCGGCCTCTACGAGAGGACGCTAGAGTCGCTCGAGCGCGATTCTGGACCCGAGAGCCCCTCCGCCTCAATCGCCGCAGGAGAGTTCGGGCTCGTCCTGGCCCGGCTGGGCGAGCTGGGGAGGGCGGCGGAGCTCTTAAGGAGGGCGGTCTCCTTCTACGAGAGGACGCTGGGACCTTCCCACGACGTGACCGTCAGGCACCTCAAGGACCTGCGGGCCGTCCTTCACCGCAATGGCGACTCCGAGGAGGCGCTCTCGATCTTCCGGCGGGTCCTCATGTCCCTGGCCGACAGGGCGGTGGCCGAGGCGAGGTCGTCCGCAGGGTCCCTCGGCGTTCCGGACGCCTGGAGGATGGCCCGCCGGGAGGGTGACGGTGTGGGGGAGGACTGCTGGAAGAAGTTCGCAGCGCGGCCCGGCAGGGATTGCCACTGAAGGCGCGGCGTGATCGGGTGGGCGCCCCTGCGGCGCCTGGACGGCCCCGGAACTCGTGCGGGGGTAAAGGGAGCGTTGCTGGCCGGGGTGCCTTTCCTTCCTGCGGACGGCAGGACACGGGACACGGGACACGGGTCGGGGGGGACTGCCCCCCGGCTGGGGGTCCGCCCTGACCGGGCCCTGCCCGCGATGGCCTCTCCGCACTGCATCTCCCCCGGTTCTCGGCCATCTCCTTCTCATGCATTCATCTTCCGTCATCTCTCATCCGCCCTTCGGCCAGGGAGGCGCTGGCATCGGATTATCCGGCAATTTGCGGATACGGCATTAAGTTCCGGCGCTGAACCTTGTAATTCCGCAAGCTGTTCCGGAGCCGGGTCCCTCCCGCCTCACCCAGCGCCGACGGTATGGCTGGGGGTCGCACGATTGCGGCGCCAAAGGCATGCGTACATGGCACGGGCCGGGTCATCGGCGGAGGTGGAGTTCCCGCCCTCCATCGTCCCGCAGGCGAATTCGTCGAAAAGCGCATTCGCCGGGCAGAGCCGGTCGGCAGGGTAGGGAGCGGATCGCAACAGGACTTCCGTGCGGACGGCGGGCCTGCCGCCGCTTCCCCTGCTGATGCAGCACCTGTCCATTATTTATGGCATTATGTCTTTGTACATAGACTGGCTGAAGCCGGACTGATCCGCTGGAGAGGTAGCCGTGGACCCCGCCGACAAGATTATGATGCTCATCGCCCTGGGCATCTTTGTTTTCACTGCCGTTTTCGCCGTCATCAACACCAAAATACTCCTTCCCCGTCTCCGGAAGAAGGTCGAGGCTGAAAGGGAAGCAAGAATCTCCGGCAACGCCCCCTTGACCTGAACATGGCAGTTCTCGCAAAAACGAAGCGGCTCCCCGGCCCCGCTCTCCCCCTGAAGCGCCCAAAGCCCCCTCTCCCCACGGACGGGGGCTTTCCCGCGTGTGCCCGGCATGGGCAGTAGCTCGGAGGTGAAGGTCCTCCGCAGACTTGGCGGCGGGAACTGTTGGACTGCGGCAAGGGGAGGCTGAGGGGCCCGTCTGAAGGATCCGGAGGCAAACCCCCGGCCCGGCGCACAGAATCCGCACCGGGCGCTCCAGAGCGGACGAGCCGGCACGACAAAGAGAAGTCAAGCGCCGCATGGGCGGAGGGGCGGGATGGGGCGGGCATACGGGGGGAAAGTCATTGCTCCTGCCCTGGGAGATCCCTCGGCGGCTCCCGGAACGTCCGGCAAAAACGAATCTGGCCCCGGATCCGGCGGCAGGCGCGACGGCAACGCCGCACTGAACCGAGGAAAGTCAGCAGATGCCACGGTGCCGGGCACGACACGGGGAAGTTCCGAACGTCAGGTAGCTCATCCCTTCTCGTGACGGAGGGAAGCCGGGTGCGTATATCGGAATGCCGAAATTGGGCTGAGCTGGGGAGGGCGGGGTTGGATAATTTCCGAGAGTACCCGGGGAGCGCGAAGCTTGGCTTTCGTGAATGATGAGGGGGGCGGGGAGTGCCAAAATTTTGGGGTTTTGTCTGACGAGCCGCCGGATGCCGATCGGCACGTCCGGTGGTGCGGCAGGGGGCAGGAGAGAGCCTGCCCCCTGCCCGGTTGGCTCCGTCGCGTAGGCAAGCGCGTCAGGGAGCGCCCCCGAGATGGCGCGCCCCTCGGGCATCTGAGGCGCTACCGGCAGGCCCGCCGATTCCTACTCCGCAGGAGAGAGCGCCGGGGAAGGCCCGGCCGCCCCGGAAGAGAAGGCCGCATGCCTTAAGAGATCCGGGCGGACCTTCCGGAAGAACTGCACGCAGAACATGCAGACGAACCCCTCCATGACGACTATGGGAACGTTGCCCGCGACGACGGCCCAGGCCACCGCGACGTACTGGCCCCGATCGCCCGAGAAGTACAGGGCCGCCCCGGCCAGAAGCCCGGAGAGGAGCACCGGCAGCGCCCCGCACAGGAAGCCGGAGACTGAGGCGGCCGCCGCGCTCCTGCTGTTCACGCCGGGACGCAGGAGCAGCCCGAACAGGACGGCGGGGCCCGCCATGGTGAAGGTGTTCACCCCCAGGGTGGTGATCCCTCCGAATCCGAACAGTATGCCCTGGAGAAGGAGCCCGAAGAAGATGACCGGGAAGGCGGCCCTCCCCATCATGAGGCCGATGAGGCCGCTCAGGATCAGGTGCGCCGAGCTCGGGCCGATGTTCACGTGGATGAGGGATGCGGTGAAGAACACTGCCGACAGGACGGCGGCCTTGGGTGTGTCCTCGTCCCTGATGGCCTTCAGTCCCGCCGCGAGGCCCGCGAGGGCCAGGGCCGCTCCGGACGCGAGCACCGGGGCGGAGAGTACGCCTTCTGAGATGTGCATTTCTGAAATCAGCCCTTCCGGCCGGGACTGTCCGGCCTTCTCTTCAGCCACAGGACCAGGCCGAACAGGCCGGCCACCCAGCCCAGGCCCCCCGCTATCTCGCGGAGGCCAGGGGTCCCGTCGTCCCTCGCCTCGGCAAGGGCCCGGACGACGGGGCCAATCTGCGTTCTCAGCTCCTCCCTCACGATGGAGCGGAGCCTGTCCTCGGGGATGCCGGAAAGGGAGCCCGTGGACGCCTCCCCGCCCGATGGGGCGCCTTCCGCCTCCCGCGGGGGGGAGGCGCCCGGCCGCGGCGCGGCGCCGGCCGCGTCCGGAGCTGCGGAACCCGTGCCACCGGTGCCCGATCCCGTTCCCGCCGCTGGGGAGGGCCGGGGCCTGTCGGCAGCGGGCAGCGTGAACTCACCTCGGTGCCCTTCTCCTGCGAGCACCACGAACTTCAGGTCCCCCTCGCCGGGGGGCGCGCTGAAGCAGCGGTTGCCGTCGGATCCGGTGGAGGCGGACTCGATCTCCGTGCCGGACTGGTCCTGCATCGTTATCCGGCCCCCCGTGACGCGGTTCCTGCGCGTGAAGTAGCTCTCCGTGCAGATCTGGTCCCCGTCGGGGTAGGCGAAGACGTAAACGGCGTGGGCCAGGGCGGGGGAGGGCGGCAGCGCCGCCGCGCACAGGGCGATTCCCAGCGAAGCCGCCGCGGCGGCCAGGGCGGCGGGGAGATCCGGCGCGGGCCTCGGGGCGGGGCGCTGGACC
>JAISEQ010000303.1 GCA_031264045.1 Deltaproteobacteria bacterium | reverse complement strand
CATCATCATCATCATCATCATCGTCATCATCTTCTTCTTCTGCCCCTGCCGCACCCGTTTCCTTTCCCTCCGGACCGGCATCCCCTTCCTCCGGGCCGGCACCGTCCCGTTCCGTCTCCACTTACGGTATCCGGTTCCGAAAGGGCATCACGGCCCTCGGGTCGTCTCCGGACAGGCCGGCCCTCATGCGTTCCTCCCCGGGCTGGGAGGGCTGGGGCGAGCCCAGCGGCTGGGAGGGATGGTCGGCACCGTCGGCGGCTTCGGACGGCGGCGCGGGCGGTGCGGGGGACGGGCTGACCGCGGACTGGGAGGCCGCGGCGGAAGCGGTGCGCCGGCCCGGCGAGGTGATAGAGCGGGTGGCCATGAGCTCCTGGCAGCGGGAGGCCTACGCCATGCTTCGCGAGTCGGCCCGCGAGCTGGAGAACGGCGAGCACGGAAGATCCGGTGCCGGGTGGATGCGCTCCTCCGCCATGATGACCGAGCTCATGCTTGCGATGGACCGCGCCGCCGTGGACCCGGACTGCCTGAGGGGAAGGACCACCTTCCTGTTCAGGGGCGTACCTGCGGGCGCCGTCGAGGCCGTGAGGGACGCTCTCCCCGAGCGCTGGAGCGTCCCGGTCCTGGACGCGGTGACGGGAAAGCGTCCGGTCCGCCGGTGCCGTCTGAAGCTCGCGGTGCGCAGGTGCCCGGGGGGGCTCGTGTCGCTTAAGGTCCCGGAGGGGATGGAGCCCGTCGTGCTGAGGCTCCTGGCTGAGGCCGGCATCGGGGAGGAGTCCGTCACCCACCCTGCGGGCCCCAAGTGCGAAAGGCTCGTGGGCGTCATGCGCCGGTACGCGGGCCGGGGTCCCCAGGCCGTCCTGTGCGAGGGGAGATTCCTTCAGAAGAGGGTCGGGCGGACGGTTGCGGACGCCCTGGGGCTGCCGCTTTCGCAGGTGCGCGCCGCGGACTCCTCCGAGCGCGGGGGGGCAGCGCTCGACGCGGCGGTCGACGCCTACGGGAAAGGCGAGCTCCGCGTCCTCGTCTGCGACTCCCGGGCGCTGCTCCGCCTGGATCTCCGGGCCTGCTCCGCCGCCGTCCACCGCCTGACGCTCCCCTGGGAGCCCGAGCCGTTCGGGAGGCCCCTCCCGCCGTTCCCCCTCCGTCCGGCCCGGAACGGAGCGGATCCTGACGGAGCCGGTCCGGCGGGCGGCGCCGCGGCCGCGGATGGAATTTCCGCCGGCCCGGCCGCCGAGCACTTCTACCTCGCGGAGGGCACCTCGGAATTCTACCGCAAGGCCCTGCTCGATTCGGAGCGTGGCTGGATCGGGAGGATGCTCGCGGGAGGTTCGCGCTACGTGCCCAACCCCCACGCCCCGGATTCCGAGCTCTACCTGGACATGCTGGAGCCCTCCCTCTCCCGGGCCCTCGCCCGCCGGGAGGCGCGGGAGGCCGGGCTCGCGGCCGTGTCGGACGCGAGGGACCGCAGGATGCTTCTGCGCATGCTTAGGCTCATGACCGAGATGCACGCCAAGTCCGACGAGGCCCGGCGCAAGCTCGCCTCCGGCGGGGAGCGGCAGCCGGGGGAGATGGAGCGCGAGGCGGAGCGCAGCATCGCCAGGCTCCGGTCGGGCATACGCGAGCACAGGGACCGCGTGGGCAGGAGGCGGGAGGAGCTGGAACGCTCCTCGGCGGAGCTGAACCGCCTTCTCATGGGAAGCTACAGGAACGTTAAGCTGTACAGGAGGCTGGCGGCGGAGAAGGCGGAGCTGGACGACATAATGGAGCTGGTGGAGATGAGGATCAGGAGGATGTCGGAGACGGTCGAGCGGGACATCCTCTGCCTGTCCGAAGGTCCGGCCAGGGGGAGGTTCATCGATCTGGGCGAGGACTACCGGAAGATGAAGCTCGAGCGCCAGGAGGGAATAGTCGCCAGGGCGGGAAGGTTTCTGGACGGGGCGCGGAGCTATTTCTCCAAGCTCGCTTCCGAAGGCCTTCTCCCCTTCGATCCGGCGCTCATGGACCGGCTGGGGGACGTGGCCGTGTGCTCCGACGGGACCCTGGTCCGGACGGGGGACAGGTTCCGGAAGCGCGGCCCCGGCGGGGGGAGGGCGGTGGAGATAGTCTCCCTTGACCAGCTGGGGAGGACCGCCGTGGGCAGGGTCCTGGGGTGGACGGCAGGGTTTCCGCCGGAGGAGGTGCCCGTGGACGATCTTCCGGGCTGGGAGCGGCTTCCGTCCGGGCTGCCGTCCCCCGGCTGCCGCCCCGGCGGCCCTGCCGTGCCCGCCCGGCCGGGCTGTCCTGCGGGGGATGGGCATGCGGGGGGTGACGAGTTCTAGGGACGTCCCGGCGGAGCGGAGGGCCCCGCCGATCCCGCGGCGCCGTGCGGGGTTGCGGGCGGAAGCTTCGGGCTGGGGATGCCGGAGGGGCCGGAGGCACATTTCCGTACTGGCTGCCGATTGCAATACACTATAAATTGTACTTATTGAAGACAGATGACGCGACGTATGGCGCGGCGGGGCGTCCGCGCATCGGGGGTGCGGTCCCGGCGGGTACGGGGGGCTCCCGGGCGTTCAGGACGGGGGGCCGCCGGACGCGGGCGGCCTTAATGTCATGTCCTTGCCGGCTGTCCGAGAACTGTTGATTCCACTGCGAAAACTCACCCCTCCTCAAAAGAGTGGGTGAACTCTATACGTCCTCGGCATCGAAAGCACCTGTATTTAGGCCAAATCCTCGTCATTTCGTGCAACCCTTGCCTCAGCGCTTTGGTTTCTGAAAGGTCAAGTTAGGGGTTTTCGCAGTGGAATCAACTGTTTTAGTATGAAAGGTTTTCCGGGGCCTCGCCGCGGGAGTTGCCGCAGCATGCTGTGGGTCCGCCTGACGCCCCTTTCATGGGCCGGGGTGCCGGAAGAACCCGGCATGTAGGTGTAGTGTGAAAGGTTTTCCGGTGCCCCTGCACCGGGGATGCCGCGACATGAAGCCGTGTTGCATGACACGGATTTTATGGGCCGGGATGCCGCAAGCCGCATGGGGGTTTATCATTAAACTGCAATTTAGTGCGGCATAGCCGGCGCTATGCAGCAGGTGGTATCAGGCTGGTTTCATGGGCCGGGGTGTCGATTAATCTAAATGAACGTATCAGGCGAAATTCGTTGCGGCCGGACCGGAGAATCGCTGGAAGCCCGGAAGCCCGGAAGCGCGAAGCTCCGAAGCCAGGCAACACGGATGTCCGGAGGAAAGGAGGCACGGGGCGGGGCGGATCTGCCGGCATTTTCGCTCCGGAAGTTCGGGGTTCCGGGTCCAATGGCCAGGGGACGGTCCGCCGGCGCGAGTCAGCCCCGCTTTCCGCCGCCCTTTCCGCCCTTGCCCTTCCTCGCGGCCCTGCTCTTTCCCGCGCTCTTGCCCCTTCCCTTGCCTGGCGATCCCGCCTTCGCGGCGGTCGTGGCGGGCCCTGGAGCCGGGACCTGGACCTCAGGTGAATCCCCAGGACCGGACGGGGGGCTTCCGCCGCGCCGAGACGATTTGTCGGCAGGCGGGGAGAGAGCCTTCCTGATCCGCTCCAGAAGTCCTGGAACCGTTACCCAGCCAGAGTAGAGCCTTTCCAGCCCGTCGGTCCTGCCCTTAAGCCACGGGGCACCGGCCCTGTCGGACTCCAGGACGCGCGCCAGCGCATCGGCCTTGAGATTGGACAGGAACCAGGGGCGGGTGTCGCGGACCAGGCACTCGAAGGCCGTCTGGAAGCGGCCGAGACCGGCCAGGACAATGCCCGCCGCGGCCAGGGGAAGCGGATCCGCCCTGTCCAGGGTGACTATCATGGCCCCGTCCCCGGCCTTGAGGGGAGGCGGGGGCACGAGCATGGCGGTCGCGTCCGCCAGGATCCCGATCCTGTCGCGGGGTGGAGCCTCGAGCAGGATGCGCCCGATCTGGGGGAGCGTGGTCTTCATGTTGAGATCGTCGTCCGGCCGATCGCCGCGGCGAATCAGGTAGTCTGCCGTGGCTTTCCATTCGGCGTCGCCGGCGGACTCCAGGTCACCGAACGTGAGGGTCATGATGCGGCCCCCACCCGCCATACGGCGCTCCGCCGCGGCTCTCGGCGAGGATTTCTCCAGCTTCGCGCGACGGTCGAGAATCCAGCCGCGGAGATCGCCCCATCCCTCCGGGGACATGCCCCCGGCCAGCGCCGCCGCCTCCTCCAGGGCCGGGTCCGGGACATGGGGCCGGGCCGGGCCTTTCCGCCGGCCGGGCTCGGCCTTGTCTTCCTCCGGCACGGGGGGCCAGGGCCAGGAGACGTCGCGGCCGGGGTCTCCGGGAATCCCGAGTTCCGGGTTGCGGAGCGGGGTGCCTGCCGGGAGCGGCCGCCGGGCCGGAAGAAGCATAAGGGAGTTTTCGAGAAAGATCATCTCCGCGTCGTCCTTGAGCCCGAGGAGCCCGTGCGCGGACACGAGGGCGGAGACCAGCCCCGCCCTGAGCGCCGGGGGCAGCGGTCCGGCAAGCATCCTCAGGGAATCCTTGCGAATCATGGCCAGGAAGTCCCGGCTGAACCGATCGGTTATCACCAGCATTACCCAAACTGAAAGGGCATTCAGGATCCTGGTCGCGAGGCGTCCCGACTTCACGGCCTGCAGGGAAGGCATGGCGGCTCGCAAGAATTCCAGCGCGAGAAACTGGTTGTCCTGCTTTCCGAAACCCGCTATGGCGGCGCCGGGAAGAATGGTGTCGAGGAACACCGGATCCGCGAGGGATCTCTCGGGAAGAAGCTTCAGGAGGGCCGCTGTCCTGACGGCGGCGGTCTTGTCGCTGGACATGGTCCAGACTGCCGGGAGCAGGGCGGAGCAGAAGGCATGCAGGTGCAGCCTCCGGGCGGCGTCGGAGGGACGTCCGGGAAGGGCGCCTCCGGAAGACCCGGAACCCTCCGGTCCCGCCGGGGCGTTCGCTTCGGGGGAAAGGGGGGCGGCTGGGGAGTCAGGGAAGACCGGGAGGCCGCGGAAGCCGGGGGAGTCGGGCGACAGCGAGGCCAGGGCGCGGAAGGCCTCGGTCAGGCCCGAGCCGTCCAGGGCGGCCTTCTGGGCGGCTACCGTGGCCGCGGCGAGCCGTGTCCCGTAGGGGCCGGGATCGGAGGCCGTGCCGGCCAGTCTGGCCAGTTTCCGCGCCTCCGTCCTGAAGCCGGCGAGGGCGGCCGACGGCCCGGGGAAGCAGACGGCGTTGGACACGGCATGCACCAGGGCCTCACCCGTCCCGAAGAGGCCGTCCGCTCCCGAACGCATCAGGATATGCTGGAAGGCGCCCACGTCCTTCTTCCTCGATTCGCGGAAGAGCTCCGTGAAGGCCCAGGGGGGGAGCTCCCCGGAGACTCGCATGGGCGCCGCGATCCTGACCGCCCTGTCCAGGCCGTCCGGGTCGAGCACGGCGAGCCGCTCCGAAAGGAACTCGCAGACCTTCACCATGGCGGACATGGCCGGCCCGTTCGTGGTCCCGAAGGACCTGAAAAGGCCCCGCGAGGCCATTCCGCAGAACGATTCCAGGATGCGGTCCCTCGCCGCCCCGCCCCTCAGGCGCTCGTCCGCGAAGCTGAGCGCCAGATCGAGCGTCTCCCAGCCGAGCCGGAACGCGGGGGATTCCGGCAGGCCGAGCGCCGCGGCGTCCCGCATGGCGGAGCGCCAGATGCCGTGTTCTTCCGGTCTTATCACCAGGTAAATATCGTCCAGGAGGAAGGCGGGGAAAACTGCCGAACCGTTCGGTTCCGGGAGCGCCCGGGCGAGGGCGAGGGCGTTCGCGATGCCTCCCGCGCGGCCCGGAAGCTTCGCCCCGGGACCGAAGAGGGGAGGTTTCGGGACGGTGGAGTGGATCATGTACGCCCCGAAAGAGCCGAGCGGGTCCGGCGACGTGCCGAGGCGTCCGGCGGCTCCGCACTCGAAGCCCCTGGCCAGGAGTTTCGCGGCCCGGACCGGCCTCTTCTCGAAGTGCTCGCGGTGGGCGCAGGAAGCGAGCGCGAAGAGGAGCTCTCCCGCGTGGGAGTCTTCAGGAGGGAGCTCCAGAACAGCCGAGGCAAGCTCGCCGCCGCGGAACTGCGCGGTCCTCGCCGTGAGGGCGGCGGCGCACAGGAGCCAGCGGAGGGCCGGATCGCCGCCCGAGGAGGCGGCGGGCCCGATGGCCGCCGCCACCTCCGACGGAAGCTTCCGGTCCGGCCTCCCCAAATCGGAGAAGAGGCACGCCCGCCGCGCCCGCCTGTAAAGCTCCTTGGCCTCCCGGACGCCGGGACCGTCGGCCGGCGACGCTCCGGGATCGTCCGGCGGCACGTGCCGCATGGCGGTATGCACCGAGTCGATGAAATCCAGGATATTGGAGTTCAGAAACGTGGGGGTCGGACGGCCGAGGCAGTCCATGTCCATGAAGTTTGCCGCACGGCTGTTGATATATAAGGTCAAGTTGGCGCAGCCGTTTAACAGCGAGTGGGTTTCCTTGTTCACCGCGTGTCCGGTCCTTTCAGGCCCCCGGCGGGGCAGGCGTTGCTCGTTCTGGACTGTCGCATGACCGTCAGGAACTTACCGATTTTACCGTGATGATATTCTGAATCGGGCAGTTTGCACAGCGGGTTTCGTCCGTGTGCCCTGCCCGAGTTTGATTCGACTGCAAAAACCCCTCCCCTTCCAAACGTGAGGGTGAACGTTATGAGTTTTCGGAATGAAACTCCCTGCGTTTAAGCCAAATTCTCGCCAATTCGAGCTTCCCTTGCGCTCGCACAATTGTCTGCAAAAGGCCAAAGGGGGGCTTTTGCAGTGGAATCAAGTTTAAAAGCATTCAGATTTTATCCAATATGACCAATGGGTTAGGCTTGAAAAAAAACCGCGTTAATTTACTCGGGGTCAAAAACGGTGCCAATCTGTTCCGGGGATGAGGGAGGGGCGGAGGCCGGCACTGGCCGTCTCCCAGGACGCTTCGCCGGACGTCCCTGCCGTCGTCGCCGTCGCCGACTCCCTGGCGTCCGCGGGATCCGGCTCCCCTCACCGGCACTCTCCCCGCGATCGTCCGGCGGCCCTGCGGGGCGGCCCCGACGGGTCTCCTCGAAATTCCGGCGCGTCCCCCCCGTCCGGCCTCCTGCGGGGCCGGGCCGGGGGGGCGGGCAAGTCATCGGCCGGAGGCGATCTGAGCGTCCCGCCCGCGGCGCGGAACGGGCATGTACCGGCGGATCTCCGGGCCGCGCCGCATCTTCGGTGCCTTGAAGTACGAGAGGGCCTTCTCCGCCGGCTCCGTTGGTAAGGTTTGGTCGGAAACGGAGCCCGGATGCCCGGAGGGTGGGGCAGGGAAGACGGAACGGCATTTTCGGTCCGCCGATGTTCGTGGTTCAGGGTCCAAGGGCCAGGGGACGGCACGCCGGCGGCATTCAGCCCCGCTTTCCGCCGCCCTTTCCTCCCTTAGCGCCCTTGCCCTTCCTCGCGGCCCTGCTCTTTCCTGCGCCCCTGCCCTTGTCTGGCGATCCCGCCTTCGCGGCGGTCACGGCGGGCGCGGGAGCCGGGAGCTGACCCCCGGGCGAATCCCCCGGACCGGACGGGGGGCTTCCGCCGCGCCCCGGCGATTTGTCGGCAGGCGGGGAGAGAGCCTTCCTGATCCGCTCCAGAAGTCCGGGAACCGTTACCCAGCCAGAGTAGAGCCTTTCCAGCCCGGCGGTCCTGCCCTTAAGCCACGGGGCCCCGGCCCTGTCGGACTCCAGGACGCGCGCCAGCGCGTCGGCCTTGAGATCGGCCAGGAACCAGGGGCGGGTGTCGCGGACCAGGCACTCGAAGGCAGTCTGGAAGCGGCCCAGACCGGCCAGGACGATGCCTGCGGCGGCCAGGGGATGCGGATTCGCCCTGTCCAGGGTGACTATCACGGCGCCGTCCCCGGCCTTGAGCGGAGGCTGGGGCACGAGCGTGGCGGTCGCGTCCGCCAGGATCCCGATCCTGTCGCGGGGGGGAGCCACGAGCAGGATTCGCCCGATCTGGGGGAGCGTGGTGTACGCGGAGAGTTCGTCGTCCGACCGCTCGCCGCAGCGAATCAGGTAGTCTGCCGTGGCTTTCCATTCGTCGTCGTCGGCTGACTCCAGGTCCCCCAGCGTGACGGTCAAGCGGCGTCCCCCGTCCTTCATCCGGCGTTCCGCGGCGGCTTTCGGCGAGGATTTCTCCAGCATCGCGAGGCGGGCGGGAATCCAGCTGCGGAGATCGCCCCATCCTTCCGGGGACATCCCCCCGGCCAGCGCCGCCGCCTCCTCCAGGGCCGGGTCCGGGACACGGGTGCGGGCCGGGCCTTTCCGCCGTCCTGGCGGGGCCTCGCCTTCCTCCGGCACGGGGGGCCAGGGCCAGGAGACGTCGCGGCCGGGGTCTCCGGGAATCCCGAGTTCCGGGTTGCGGAGCGGGGCACCTGCCGGGAGCGGCCGCCGGGCCGGAAGCAGCATGAGGGCGTTTTCGAGAAAGAGCATCTCCGCTTCGTCCTTGAGCCCGAGAAGCCCGTGCGCGGCCACGAGGGCGGAGACCAGCCCCGCCCTGAGCGCCGGGGGCAGAGGTCCGGCCAGGGCCCTCAGGGAATCCCTGCGCAGCACGGACAGGGCGTCCCTGCCGAACTGATTGTTTATCGTCAGCAGCATCCAGAAGGAAAGCGTTTCCAGGATCCTGGTGGCGAGGCGTCCCCCCTTCACTGCCTGCAGGGCAGGCATGGAGGCGCGCAAGAACTGCAGAGAGAGAAATTTGTCGTCGAACTTTCCGAAAGACGCGTTGGCGGCCCCGGGAAGAATGGTGTCGAGGAACACCGGCTCCAAGAGGGATCTCTCGGGAAGAAGCTTCAGGAGGGCCGCTGTCATGACATCGGCTTCCGGGTCGTTGGACATGGTCCAGACTGCCGGGAGCAGGGCGGAGCAGAAGGCGTGGAGGTGCAGCCTCCGGGCGGCGTCGGCGGAGGAGTCCGGAAAGAGCGGGGGGCCGCGGAAGTCCGGGGAGTCTGGCGACAGCGAGGCCAGGGCGCGGAAGGCCTCGGTCCGGCCCGAGCCGTCCAGGGCGGCCTTCTGGGCGGCCACCGTGGCCGCCGCGAGCCGCGCCCCGTAGGAGCCGGGAACGGAATCCGTTCCCCCCAGGCGGGCCAGTTTCCGAGCCTCCGGCCTGAAGCCGGCGAGGGCGGCGGCCGACGGCCCGGAGAAGCAGGCGGCGTTGGACACGGCATGCACCAGGGCCTCGCCCTTCCCGAAGAGGCCGTCCGCCCCCGAACGCATCAGGATATGCTGGAAGGCGCCCGCGTCTTTCTTCCACGGTTCGCGGAAGAGCTCCGTGAAGGCCCAGGGGGGGAGCTCCCCGGAGGCGCGCAGGGGCGCCGCGATCCTGACGGCCCTGTCCAGGCCGTCCGTGTCCAGATCGGCGAGCCGGACCGAAAGGTACTCGCAGACGGTCGCCATGGCGGACATGACCGGCCCTCTCGGGGTCCCGAAGGACCTGAAGAGGCCCCGCGCGGCCATTCCGGAGAACGATTCGAGGATGCGGTCCCGCGCCGCCCGGCCCCCCAGGCGCTCGTCCGCGAAGCTGAGCGCCAGATCCAGCGTCTCCCAGCCGAGCCGGAACGCGGGGGATTCCGGCAGGCCGAGCGCCGCCGCGTCCCGCATGCCGGCGCGCCAGAGGCGGTGTTCTTCAGGGCTTTTCAGGATGTCTATATCGGAAAGGAGGAAGGCGGGGAAAACTGCCGAACCGGCCGGTTCCGGGAGCGCCCGGGCAAGGGAGAGGGCGTTCGCGATGCCACCCGCGCGGCCCGGAAGGGACGCCCCGGGTCCGTAACGGGGAGGCTTCGGGACGGCGGCGTAAATCATGTACGCCCCGAAAGATCCGAGCGGGTCCGGCGACGTGCCGAGGCGTTCGGCGGCTCCGCGCTCGAATCCCCTGGCAAGGAGCTTCGAGGCCCGGACCGGCCTCAGCTCGCTGAGCTCGCGATGGGCCAGGGAAGAGAGCGCGAAGAGGAGCTCGCCCGCGTGGGAGTCTTCCTGGGGGAGCTCCAGAACCGCCGAGGCAAGCTCGGCGCAGGACCGCTTAGCCCTCGCGGTGAGGGCGGCGGCGCAGAGGAGCCAGCGGAGGGCCGAAGTGCCGCCGGAGGCCGCGGCGGGGCCGATGGCCGCCGCGACCTCCGACGCAAGTTCCCGGTCCGGCCTCCCCAAATCGGAGTGGAGGCACGCCCGCCGCGCCCGCCGGTAAAGCTCCTTGGCCTCCCGGACGCCGGGACCGTCGGCCGGCGACGCTCCCGGATCGTCCGGCGGCACGTGCCGCACGGCGGTATGAACCCCGTTCATGAAGGCCAGGACATAGCCGTCCAGAGACGTGGGGTTCGGACGGCCGAGGCAGTCCATGTCCATGAAGTTTGCCGCCCGGCTGTTGACATATATCCTCACGTCGGCGAAGCTGCTTATTTTCATGAAGGTTTCGTCGTTCACCGCGCGTCCGGTCCTTTCATGCCCCCCGGCGGGGCAGGAGCTGCTCGTTCTGGACTGTAGGATGACTTTGAGGAACAGACACGATTTGCCGCGGCATTATCCCGGATTGTGCCGCCTGCACGGCGGGCTTCGTCCGCGTGCCCCGGAGGAGCGGCGCGATCCGGGCCGCGGGCGGTGAAGGCGGTCGCGGGGAGGGCGGTCGCGGCGGAGGGCGGGGAGGGCGCGCGCGGCGGAGGGCGGGCGGAGG
>JAISEQ010000279.1 GCA_031264045.1 Deltaproteobacteria bacterium | reverse complement strand
GCCGGGCGCGCCGGTCCGGACCGTCGCGGCGGCGGCGAGGCGTCCAGACTACAAGAACATACTGATAGTCGGCGACTCCTTCATGGTGGAGGGTTTCGGGCCGGTCCTGGAGCGCGAGCTCAAGAAAATCCCGGAACTCGTCGTCAAGAGGTACTTCAAGTCTGCGACCGGGCTGTGCCGTCCGGACTTCTTCGACTGGAACTCGTATATGGAGGGGCTCCTCGAGGAGAACGCGCCCGAGCTCGTGGTGCTCTCCCTCGGCGCGAACGACACCCAGGACATCGTGACCGACGACCGCAAGAGGCACATGGTGGCCTCGGAAGGCTGGAACGAGGTCTACGGCGAGAGGGTGAGGAAAATCCTGGACATGGCCGGCGACGCCGGGGCCACCGTATTCTGGGTGGGCCTCCCCATCATGGGCAAGAAGCTCTACAACCAGCGGGTGAGCAACCTGAACTCCGTGGTGTCCGCCACCTGCGCGGAGGCCCTGAACTGCCGCTTCTTCGACACCTGGGAAATCCTGACCGACGAGCCCGGCGTCTTCACGGCCTACAGGACCATGCCCTCCGGCAAGCACGAGAGGATCCGCGCGAAGGACTCCATCCACCTGACCGAGCTGGGCGGCGAGATCCTGGTCACGGCGTTCCTCGGAGCGGCGGGCGCCTGGGGCATCTACGGCATCCCCGACCCGGGCGCGGGCACCACTCCGGAGGGGGGCGGGTCCGCCGGCCCAGGCGTACCGGAGGGGAGCGCCGCCCCGGCAGCTTCCGGGACGGTTCCCGGCCCTTCTGCTTCCGCCCTCCCCGGCGGCACGGGCTCCGGGGACCGGACGGACGTAACAGGCCATGCACCGGACGGCGCGGGCCCCCCCGGCCCCGGCAGGGACGCCGCGGGCGGGGTTCCGGGCGCGGAAGGCGCTCCGGAAACCGAAGCGGTCGGCACGGGATCCTCCGGCGCCGCAGGCAGGGCCCAGGTCCCGGACGGCCCGCTCGCCGCGCTCCGCCCGCCCCCCCCCAGGCCAGCGGGCTCCTATCCCGCCGAGGCGGTTAACCCCGCAGCGCTCATCGAGGTGAACCTGCCGTCCCGCGCCAGGATGCGGGAGACGAGCTATCTCCTGTGCCTGCCGGGCCCGGAGGACGTGTCCCGGCCCACGGTGATACTCCTCCACGGCCCCGACGAGAACTACCTGGTCTGGAGGGAGCGCTTCGGGAGGGATCTGGTCGATCTCGCGAGAAGCCTGAACGTGAACCTCATCATGCCGGACGGGGACCCCTACGGCTGGTACCTGGACAGCCCCGTGAAGCGGGACTCCCGGGTGGAGACCTACATCATGAGGGAGCTCCTGCCCGACGCCTCGGAGAGGTTCCTCATGGACCCCGGGCGGGTGGGGCTCCTGGGCGTCTCCATGGGCGGCCACGGGGCGCTCACGCTCGCCCTGAAGCACCCCGGCAGGTTCAGGAGCGTCTCGTCCATAAGCGGCATAACCGTACTGGAGAGCCACATAGGGGACCCGGCGGGGGCGCCTCCCCTGAAGGTGGAGTCGGTCCTGGGGCCCTACCGGACCCAGGGGGCCCTGTGGCGGCAGAACAGCGCCTACCACATGGTCCGGAGGGATCCCGGGGCCGCGGCGGGGACCTACATCGATCTCACGGTTGGCGTGGCGGACCAGGTGGCGCTGGGCGAGAACCGCCAGTTCCACAGGCTTCTGAACGATCTCTCGGTGCCCCACGGCTACCGTGAGGGCCAGCGGGGCGGGCACGACTGGAGCCTCTGGGCCGAAGAGGTGCCTGGAAGGATAGCGGAGGTGGCGGGGCGCCTGTAGGCCCCCGCCCCGCATGGCCAACCTGGGGCTCATCGCGCCGTACTTCCGGCGGAGCTTTCTCGCACTGGGCGTGGGGCTCATCGCGCTCACCGCCTGCGACTTCGGGCAGATGTGGGTGCCCCTCCTGGTCGGCGGCATCATAGACGCGCTCGCCTACGGGGCCGCGGCTTCCGCCGGCATGTCCGGGAAGCTCGCGGTCATAGTCGGCCTCGCGGCCGCCGTGGCCGTGCTGCGCTACGCCTGGCGGAACCTCATCTACGGCTTCTCCCGGAGGATGGAGAAGGATCTGAGGGCGAGGCTCTACGCCCGCTTCGTGTCCCTGTCGGTAACCTGGCACAACCGCAACTCGTCGGGCGATCTGATGGCGCTCGCCACGAACGACATAGAATCCGTCCGCCTCGCCGTTGGCTTCGGGCTGGTGAGCCTGGTGGACTCCGTGGTGCTGGGCGCGGCGGCGGTGGTCTTCATGCTCTCCATAAGCCCCGGGCTCTGCCTATGGGCCTTCATGCCGCTCCCGCTCATAAGCGTGCTGACGGCAATATTCGGACGCAGGATCTTCGACAGCTTCCTGGAGACCCAGAACCTGTTCGGCGATCTGACCGAAACGGTGCGCGAGCACGTCTCGGGCTTCAAGGTCATAAGGGCCATGGCCCTCGAGTCGCTGGCCAAGCGCGAGATAGACCGCGAGGGCGTCCGCTACATGAACCGCAACGTGCGGCTCTCGTTCGTGATGGGGCTCTTCTTCCCCTTCCTGAACCTGCTCGCCAACCTCGCGGTGGCGCTGACCCTCTTCTTCGGCGGCCGGGCCGCCATCACGGGGGAGATAAGCCCCGGGGAGTTCGTGGCCTTCCTCAGCTACCTCGGCCTCCTCGCCTGGCCCCTCATGGCCATGGGGCTGACACTGGGCCTGATCCAGCAGGGGCTGGCGTCCCTGGCGCGGCTTTCCAGGGTGCTCTCCGCCGAGGAGGAGCTCCCCCACCCCGCCGGGCTCCTCCCCGACGAGGTGGGCCGCGCGGCGGGCGCCGCCCCCTACGGAGGCGGGCTTCCCGGAGACGCCGGATCCCCGTCCGTCACCCCGGGCCCGGACGGGGGCTCCGGAAGCCCCCGCGTCCGGCTCCGCGGATTCCTCCCCGATCCCGCAGGGCCTCCCGCGGACGTCTCGGGACTGCTGGGGGGAGGCTTCCCGATAGCCTTCGCGGGCGTCTCCTACACCTATCCCGGCAGGAACGACAGGGCCCTTTCGGACTTCACGGCAAATCTGGACCCCCACGGCTTCACGGCGCTCACGGGCCCCACTGGGAGCGGCAAGAGCACGCTGGCCTCGCTCCTCCCGGCCCTTCTCGAGCCGGACTCGGGACAGATACTTATAAACGGCATGCCCTCCACGGAATACCGCCTGGACGATCTGCGATCCCTTTTCGGCCTCGTCCCGCAGGATGGCCACATCTTCACCGGGACCCTTCTGGACAACATCCGCTTCGGCAGGCCGGGCGCCACCAGGGAGGAGGCCGGGCGGGCGGCGGAGGCGGCGGGCCTCCGGATGGATCCCAGGGTCTTCCCCGAAGGTCTGGACACCCGCGTCGGCGAGAAGGGCGTGACCCTGTCCGGCGGGCAGAAGCAGCGGGCGGCGCTGGCCAGGGCGCTTCTGACGGATCCCCCCTACCTCATACTGGACGACACCCTGTCGGCGGTGGACGCGAGCATCGAGGAGGAGATACTCGACAACCTGGTGCGGGCCCGCCGGGGCCGGGGCACGCTGGTCGTGAGCCACCGCGTGACGAGCCTCAGGCGAGCCGGGACCTTCCTCGTGCTTGAGAAGGGGGTGCTCACGGCATCGGGTGACTTCGGGGAGCTTTCCGGTAAGCCCGGCTATTTCAGGCGCATAGTGGATCTGGCATGGCTGGGGGCGCGGCTCTCGGACGCCGAGGACGCGGCGGAGAAGGCTTTGAGGGAGCCCGCGTCCGGCGGGGACGCCGATCCGTCTGGTCGGGACGCCCGCGTTCTCCCGGCGGACGGAAGCGAGGCTGACCGGGTGGCGCCCAGCCGGGGCACCGGCCCGGAAGCCAGGGACGGGGGAACGTCCGGGGACGGGGTTGAGGGCGGCGTCCCGGGATCCTCCGGCGTCGGGCGCTCTCCCGGTCCGGGAGGCCCCTGCCGGTGAGCGGCTCCGAGAACAGGCACGAGGACGACTACCGCCGCGTCACCAGGGGAGACATCCGCCTCCTCTGGTCGCTGTGGCCGGTCACCCGCTCCTTCCGGCCCCTCCTGGCGCTCGGGATCCTCATGATAATGCTCGTGTCGGCGCAGAGCATCATGCTCCCGTATCTCACCAAGGTCGCGATAGACAGCTACATCCTGCCGCTCGCGTGGAAGATAAAGGCCGACTCCCCCGCGGACGTGCCCCGGGAACTCCGCTCGCGGGTGCCGGACTCCGCCTTCGAGTCCCCGGGCGCCCCGGGGGTCTACTTCCTGGGGCCGGACGCGATAAAGCTCGTGGACGCCAGGGAAGAGAGGGGGCTGAGGGAGGCCGGCTTTCTCGCCCGCGACCGCTACTACCTGAAGCGCGTCTCGGACGGATTCACCCAGGACGATCTGAGGGATCTGGCGGAGAGGGCCGAATCCCTGTGCGAGCTCTACCCGGAGGCGGCGGCCGTGCCGGAGCGGAGCCTCCCGCTCATCGACGGCGCGCTCCTCACGGTCCTGCGAGGCTCCGATCTGCACGGGCTGAAAATCCTGGGCATCGCCTTCGCCCTCCTCATGGTGCTGGGCTACTTCTTCGATCTGGGACAGAGGGTGATACTCGAGACCGCCTCGCAGAAGCTGAGCCTGAACCTGAGGCGCAAGCTCCTGGACCATCTCTTCGGGCTCTCCCAGGCCTACTTCGACCGCCAGGAGGCGGGCAGGCTCACCTCCCGGCTCACCTCAGACATCAACAACATAAACCAGCTCATAAAGTCCACCTCGGCCTCGTTCTTCAGCGATCTGCTGAGCCTGACCGGCGTTGCCGCCGTGCTCTTCATGCTCTCCCCGCGGCTGGCGGCGGCGACGCTCCTGATGGCCCCCCTGGTCGCGGCGGTTTCCTGGTACTTCAGCCGGATCGCCCGGGACCAGCAGCGCGACATGCGCGGGAAGATATCGGAGATAAACCAGTTCTTCGCGGAGACGCGGGCCGGCATGAGCGTCATAAAGGCCTTCCGCCACGAGCGAGAGTCCGCGGCCGCCTTCGGGGAGCTCAACCTCGCGAACTACAGGGTGGGCTTCAGGCAGGTCCACTCCATGGCCGTATTCCTGCCGCTGGTGGATCTGATAGCCAGCCTGGTGCTCGCGGTGGTCCTGTGGTTCGGGGGGCTCATGGTCCTGGACAATGCCGTGAGCCTGGGCGTCCTCGCCGCCTTCATCGGCTACGCCAACCGCTTCTTCGCGCCCATAAAGGATCTGGCGGAGAAGGTGAACTCCTTCCAGTCGGCCTTCGCGTCCCTGGAGAGGATCCACGCCATCATGACGGAAGACGAGAGGACGCTTCCCGCCGAGCCCGTGGCGGCGCCCAGGATCCCCGGCGGGCACGTGAGATTCCGGGGGGTCTCGTTCAGGTACTCCGAGTCCGGGCCCCTGGTCCTGGACGATCTGGACTTCGAGGTGGAAAGGGGCGAGACCCTGGCGATAGTGGGCGAGACCGGAAGCGGCAAGTCCAGCGTCATAAGCCTCATGCTCCGCTTCTACGATCCCACCAGCGGCGAGATCCTCTTCGACGGGGATCCCCTGAAGCGCCTGGATCTGACGGCCCACCGCAGGCGCATAGGGCTGGTCACCCAGGACGTCTACCTGTACTCAGGCACCGTCATGGACAACCTGAGGCTGGGACGGGAGGATCTGACCGAGGAGCGCATACGCGCCGCCGCGGAGAAGGTGGGCGCCGCGCGCTTCATTGAAAGGCTCCCCGGGGGCTACGGCGAAAGGCTGGGGAGCGAGGGCCGGAGCCTGTCCGCCGGCCAGCGCCAGCTGATAGCCTGTGCGCGCGCCTTGATCGACGCCCCGGATCTGGTCATACTGGACGAGGCCACGGCCTTCGTCGACTCCGAGTCCGAGCTCCTCATCGCCGAAGCCATGAACACCCTTTTCGAAGGAAGGACGTCCGTGATCATAGCCCACCGCCTCTCCACCGTGAGGAGGGCCGACCGCATCATGGCCCTCTCCCGCGGCAGGATCGCCGAGCAGGGCACCCACGAGGAGCTCCTGGCCAGGAAGGGCATCTACTACCGCCTGGCCCAGCTGCA
>JAISEQ010000243.1 GCA_031264045.1 Deltaproteobacteria bacterium | reverse complement strand
ATTCTGGTTAACTACCTAGTGGACCATGACCTCAGCACCCTGTTCATAGGGTACGACGAAGGCTGGAAACAGGGGATCGGACTGGGAAAGCGGACGAATCAGAACTTCGTGGGGATCCCCTTCCTCACGCTGGTCATGATGATCGAGTACAAGTGTGCCTTGGCAGGGATAAGGGTTATCAGGCAGGAGGAGGCTTACACCTCCAAGTGCTCCTTCGCTGATGACGAGGACATCTGCAAACACAAGGAATACGCCGGCAGAAGAGTTAAGAGAGGATTGTTCAGAACCGGAGCGGGCAAGCTGATCAACGCGGACGTGAACGGGTCCCTCAACATACTGGCCAAGGGTCTGAAGACCCTGGGTAAGTCCGTGAAGGACCTACTCAGCCAGGCAGTCCGGAAGTCATTGATCGACCACCAGATACAGGCTTGTAGTGCGCCATTGATTGTCACCGTAGGCCGGCAGTCATCAATCGCGATGTAACATTCGATGATACATCTTCGATGATACATCACGGAACTATGTCCCGGCCGAAGGCCGCGAGCCCAATATGCCCCGTTCCGGCCCCGGCGTCTGGCCGTTTTCGGACATGGAATTCCCGGAGGCCTTTCCCAGCGGGCATGGAATTCCCGGAGGCCTTTCCCGGCGGGCATGGAATTCCCGGAGGCCTTTTCCGGCCGCGGCCGCTCGGGGCGATGCCGCGGGGGAGCCGCTCCGGGAAGGATCACCGGGGAGCCTCCGGCAGGCGCTTTGCGGGGAGGCGGAGGGCGGCGGTGCGGGCCGTCCCTTCCGCGGCGCGGCTCCTCCGCTCCGGGGGGCCGGTCCGCGTCGCTCCGGAATCCCCGGCGCCGTCCGAGCGGCTTGCCCCCCGCGCCGGTCACCCCCCGGTCCCGCGCGCGGCTAGCAGACTGTTGCAAAAGCCGTTTCCAGAGAACCAAGACAGGCATGGCATACCATATAAAGCATAACTGATGGGAGTTTTGATATATATTGTATGCCGTGTTGCCCTTTGAGCTCAAGGCAACCACTTTTGCAACAGCCTGCTAGTGCGGCAGTCCGTCCACGTAGGCCCTGATCCCCTCCACCATGCCATCCGTCAAAAGCTCCAGATAGGCGTCCTGGCCGAGCCTCTCGGCCTCGCGGGCGTTGGAGAGGAATCCTATCTCCATCAGTATGGCGGGCACGTCCACGTTCACCAGGACGACGAAGACGGCCTCCTTCACGCCCAGGTCGCGGACCTTGTATTTGGTGCGGACGGCCTCCAGGGCCCTCGCATGCACCGTGCGGGCCAGCACCCTGGACTCGGCGACGCGGGTGTTCTTGGCGATGAGCTCGAGGATGCCCGCCATCTCCGACATGGACTTCTGCTGGGAGGCGTTCTCCCGGGCGGCTACGGTCTGGGCGGAGGGGTCGGTCGCGAAGTTCAGGATATAGGTCTCCAGGCCTTCCACCGAGGCCAGGGTGTTGGCGTTCACGTGGACCGACACGAAAAGGTCGCCCTTGGAGTCGTGGACGATCTTGGGCCTCCTGTCCAGGGTCACGAACTTGTCCGAATCGCGGGTGAGCACGGCCTCCAGCCTGAGCCTCGCCTCAATCTTCGCCTTCAACATCCTGGCGGCCTTGAGCGCTATGTCCTTCTCCTTAAGGCCGTGTCCCGCGGTGCCGCCGTCCTTGCCCCCGTGGCCGGGATCTATCACAATCCTCCTGATCTTCAGCCCGAGCTGCCTCGCGAGCGAGTCCGCAGGGCCCCTGGCCCCGCGTCCCGGCCTCGCCGCAGAGGCGGCCGCCGCCGGGGGCCGGCGCGGCTCGGGGGGGGCGTCGGCCTCCGTGGGCGGCAGATCCTCCGCCCGCTCGGCTATCCGGAGCTCGAGGCGGGGCGGATCGTCCAGGAAGACCGGCGCGTACGGGTGCGCCTGGGGAAGATCGACCACCAGCCGCGCCACGTCGCGGGAGAACTGGTTGATCTTTACGAGGCTCGCCAGCGGCGCCGCGCCCTGGCTCTTCCCGGGGAGCCCTCCCGCGAGCCTGGTCCCCCGCAGGTCCACGTAGACCCTGTGCATCCCTCCGGCCCTCTGGGGCGGGATGAGGTTGTAGACGTAGGAGACCACCCTGTCCGTCCAGCAGACTACGGCGGTGTATCCCCGGCGCTTTTCCACCGTGACGGCGTAGGCCTGCGCGAGCCCGTCCTGCCTGGGCGCGGGCGGCTTCGAGGGCGGCCTGGCCGGAGCGGCCGTCCCGGACTGGGGCCCCGCCGCCGGGGAGGCGGCGGGGGCCGGGGCCGCGGAAGCGGGCCCGGCCTGTCCGCTCCCGGAGCTCGAGGGGGACTGCCGGGCCTGAGCCGTCCCGCTCCCCCCCCCGGACTGGACCGGGGCGGCCGGGGAGGCCGCCGCCCCGGACCCGGAGAGCACCGCCGGCTCGGTGGTGGGGTAGGGAGGAGGGGTCCCCCCCGCCCGGAGCGTGGTCATGAGCTCCCGTGCCTCCTCGACCTCCGGGGACTCCGGGTGGTTCAGCTCCACCTTCATGAGCTCCCGGTACGCCTCGTCCATCTTCTTCTGGGCCGTGAGCGCCCTCCCGAGTATTATCTCCGCCTGGGGCGCGGTGGGGCACCTCCCGCAGGACTTCACCGCCTTCCTGGCGAGCCTCTCGGCCCGGACGGCGTCCCTCTGGTCCCTGAAGCGGTACAGGCACTGCAGGGCCAGTTCCGCCCCCTCCAGGTCCGCCTGGGCCCGCGGGGCCTCCCGGACCTGGGCCGCGGAGGCCTCCTCGAAGCGCGCGACGAGGTTCAGCCACGACGCCCTGGCCTTCACGTCCTCGCTCCGGAAGAAGATGGTTCGGGCCTCGCGGGCCCGGGCAAGCTCGCCCGCGGCCCCGGCGGGGGAAGCCGGGGCCGCGACGAGCCCCAGGCAGAGCGCGAGCGCGAGGAGCAGGGCGCGCGCCGCGGCGGGGCGGCCCGTCCCGGCCGGGGGACTCACAGGAGGCCCCCAGCCCTGATCTTCAGGGCATGCACCAGGTTCAGCGCCTCAAGGGGCGTGAGCGCCTCGGTGTCTATGGCGCCTATGTCGGCTATGAGCCTGTCGCGCCCGTCGTCAGGGGCGTCGGCCCCGGCTATGAGCGGGGCGCGGGCCAGGCCTCCGGGGGACGCGGCCCTCCCCGAGCCGGCTCCGGGCCGGTCCGTTTCGGAGGGGCCAGTTCCGGTCGGTTCGGCGCCGCGAGCGTCCGTTCCGGGCGCGCCGGAATCGTCCGCCAGCCCGTCCGGCGCCCAGAGCCCCATCGGCTCGGGGCCGTCTTCGGGATCGGACGGGACCCCGAAGAGCCCCCTGGGACGGATCTCCGGGCGGATGGTGCGGCGGGCGCCTTCCAGGAGATCCCTCAAGACCTCCGAGGCCCTGTCGGTCACGGCCTTGGGGAGCCCAGCCAGGGCGGCCACCGCCAGGCCGTAGCTCCTGGAGGTGCCTCCGGGCATGAGCTTCCGGAGGAACACCACCTTGCCCTGCCACTTGCGGACGGCCACGTTGTAGTTTACAGCCATGGGCTTGGAGCGGGCCAGATCCACCAGCTCGTGGTAGTGGGTGGCGAAGAGCGTCGGGACCCCGCGGCCCGCGCGGTCGTGGAGGTACTCGGCGACTGCCCAGGCTATGGCGAGCCCGTCCATCGTGGACGTCCCTCGGCCCACCTCGTCCAGGACGACCAGGCTCCGGGGGGTGGCGCGGGCCAGGATCCGCGCGGTCTCGCTCATCTCGACCATGAAGGTGGACCGGCCCCGGGCCAGATCGTCCGCGGCGCCCACCCTGGTGAACACCGCGTCCCGGATGGAGAGCCTGGCCTTCTCGGCCGGCACGAAGGAGCCCATCTGGCACATGATCACGATCAGGGCCGTCTGCCTCAGGATGGTGGACTTCCCGGCCATGTTCGGCCCGGTCACGACCAGGACGCGCTCCCTTGGGGAAAGGAGGACGTCGTTCGCGACGAAGGCCTCCCCCCTGGGGAGGGACGCCTCGACCACCGGATGGCGTCCGGCGGTAATGTCTATCACGTCGTCCGCCGTTATCCTGGGCCTTACCCAGCCGTGCCTCCTCGCGGCCTCGGCGAGGCTCAGGAGGGCGTCCGCCCCGGCCATGAGCCCGGAGAGCCTCTTGGCGCCGGACGATGCCGCCGCGGCCCTGCCCCTCAGGGCCGAAAGTATCCTCCGCTCCAGCTCGTCCCGCCTTTCCCCGGCAGTCAGGAGCTTCCCCTCCAGCTCCATGAGCTCCGGGCTGGTGAAGCGCTCGGCTCCGGCAAGGGTCTGCCGCCTGGTCCATTCCGGGGGGGCCTTTTCCGCGAACCTCCTCTGGATCTCGATGAAGTACCCGAAGACCCTGGTGTAGCCCACCTTCAGGTGGGAGAGGCCCGTGCGGGCCCTCTCCCGTCCCTCCAGGGCCGCGATGGCCTTCATGCGGTCCCGCTCCAGGGACCTGAACGTGTCCAGGACCGGGGAGCACCCGTCCCTCACCGCGGCGCCCTCGGGACTTCCGGGCTCCAGGCGGGGGGCCAGGCAGATGTCCAGAGCCCTTTTGAGCGAGCGCAGCGTACCGGCGGGGACGCAGGCGGGGCGTGCCGGGCAGGGGGCGCCGGACGGGGGGAGAGGGTGTGGCGCGGGGCCGGACGGGGGGAGAGGGTGTGGCGCGGCACCGGACAAGGGGGGTGCGGGGGTCGGGGCGGGCGCCGGGGACGGGGAGCCGGGGTCGAAGAGGGACGGCAGCGCCCCTCCGGAAACGTTCGCCACGTTTTCCGCCCGGTCGGTCAGGCCCGGGGCAAGGACATCGATCGGATCGCCGGTCGGGGCGGCGGGCTGGACGAAGGGCTCGGGGCCGGAACGGGACCCGTCCTGGGCGGCGGCAAGGGAGACGACCGGGGCGGCGGCATCGAACCCGGCCGGTGCGGGGGAACGGGACCCGGCCGGGGCGTCTCCCAGCACTTCGGCTATCCCGTCGGCAATCCGTCTCAGGAGCCCGTCAGCGCTCATGGAGTCCAGCAGCTCCCTCATCGTCGGGGCAAGATCCAGGGCGGCCTTCAGCTGATAGAGATCCCTGACTGCCCCCCGCCCCAGAGTGATCCGCGAGACGGCCTTTTCCAGGTCCCGGAGGCTCTTCAGTCCCGCGCGGAGCTTCTCCCTGGCCGCGGAGTCGCCCAGGAGCTCCTCCACCGCCGCGTGGCGGGACTCCACCGTCGCCCGGTCGCCGGAGGGTCTCACCAGCCATTCCTGGAGGGTCCTGGACCCCATGGGGGTGGAGGAGAGATCCAGAAGCTCGAAGAGGGTTCCCCTGGTGCCCCCGTCCCGGAGCGAGCGCACGAGCTCCAGGTTCCTCAGCGCCGCCTCGTCGAGGGAGAGGGACGGGGAGCTCCACAGGAGCCTCGGGGGAGCCAGGTGGGAGAGGTTGGAGCCGGGCGCCAGCCCCAGGAACCTCTTCACCGCCGCCCCGCAGGCCAGGGGGGCGCCGGGTCTCTCCCAGAGTTCAGGGAGGTTGGACCTGAATTGCGATCCGAACACCTCCGAAAGCGAGTCCTCGGCGCCCTCGAAAGCCTCGGGGCCGAGGCCGGCGGAGTAGATCCCCGACCTCTCGAGGAAGGCTTTCAGCTCCGGGGGGCAGGGCGAGGGGTAGAGGATTTCGGACGGTCCGAAGGCGGTGATCTCCGGAACCAGCCCCTCGAAGTCGGCGGCCCGGGCCAGCTGGAAATCGCCGGTCGAGAGATCCGCCGCCGCCATGAACCACCAGCCCGCCTCGGGGGCGGCTACGGGCGCGGGGGAAGCGCCCGCCTGCCGCGGAAGGGACGGCGGGGACGTGCGCTGCCGGAGCGCCGGGCGCGGGGAGCCCGGCGCGGAAACCCCGGAAGCCCCGGAAGCTCCGGAAGAGCCGGAGGTGCCGGTGTCCTCCTCCTCGTGCCAGGCAAGCCCGGACGGGGGCCTCCCGCCCAGGGGGAGCTGGCTCTCGTGCAGCACCACCGCCATGTAGAGGCTTCCGGCGGGGCCGTCGTCGGAGACGATCGTGCCCGGGGTGACCACCCGGGCGAGCCTCCGGCGGACGATCTTCTCGCCGCCGGCGGCGGCCTCCTGCTCGAACACCACCACGCGGTGTCCCATGGCGGCCAGGCGGTTCACGTAGCTCTCCCCGGCGGCCAGCGGCACCCCGCACATGGGCACGGGCACGCCGTCTATCTTCTGGCGGCTGGTGAGGGAGAGATCGAGGAGCGGGGCCACGGCCTCGGCGTCCTCGAAGAAGAGCTCGAAGAAGTCCCCTATCTGAAAGAAAAGGAAGGACCCCGGCCAGGCCTCCTTGGTCTCCAGGTACTGCCTCAGGGCTGGTGTGAGGCCGGGGCGCGGCGGGGCCTCGGAGGCGCTCAAGCGAAGGCCCCCAGGAGACGCTCGTAGGTGAGCCGGATGTGCTCGGGTATGACCCTGGTCTCGGAGACGGTCGTCATGTAGCTGGTGTCGCCCTCCCAGCGTGGGGTCACGTGGATGTGGAGGTGCTCGGCTATGCCCGCGCCCGCTATGCGGCCCTGGTTCACGCCTATGTTGAAGCCGTCGGGCTTCATCAGATCGCCTATCGCTTCCGTGGCCTTGGCCGTCAGATCCATCAGCGCCGCCCTCTCCTCGGACGTGGTAAGGGAGAGCGTCGCCACGTGGCGGCGGGGCGCGACCAGCACGTGCCCGTTGTTGTAGGGGTAGCGGTTCATGATGAGGAAGACCAGGCGGTCGGAGGCCAGGACCAGCCGCTCCGGAAGGGGGCCCGTGTGGTCTTCCGGCAGGCAGAGGACGCAACCGGACGGTTTCTGATCGGACAGGATGTAGTCGATGCGCCAGGGCGCCCAGAGGGTTTCGGGCACGCGGGGCCTCCTGATGCGGCAAGTCACTGCCGGGACTGATGCGGCAAGTCTCTGCCGGGAAGGGAAGGGGGAGACGTGGGGGGAGAGCGGCTTGCAGACACGTCCATTATAACAGAAAGGCCGCTCCGGACAAGGGCTGCGGGCGGCGCGCCTGAAGCGGGCATGAATGACGCTGGCGCAATAAGTCGCCGATGGATATTTGATGAAAAATATGGATGGTCGGCGGCGACCGAAAATGGTGATTTGGCAGTCGCCTCTCCACAATATCTGGTACTCTTTCGCCAATCTCCCATAACCCACTGACTGGAGGACGCAAACTGTCCCGTGTTAGCATCGCCGACTTATTACGGTTCCGGGCATATATTTACTAGCTGACGGAACAAGTCTTGCTCTAATGAGAGAAGCTGTCGATCAGGATAAAATTTTGTTTTAACCTGATCTTTCGAGCTTGCGGCGGAACATTCCGTCAGATACGGCCCGGTCTCTGTCGCAGTCGCCAACGCTCTTGCCAAAGCTTAGCGCATACATGAAGTTGAGGTCTGCGGCGGCACTTGCCGGGGCAGTTTGGGGAGGACTGCTGAGGATCCTTTGCAGGTGATTCGCGAATAGCGGGAACGGTTTATGATTCGGGTTTTCGAAAAATTGCTTCCCAGGGAACGGTTTTTTTGGGTTTTTGGGCTCCGAGAGATTCATGCGCCCACGGGAGGAGCTCTTTTGCTGGACAGCTTCTGATCCTGACACGGTTCCTGCCGCATACGGATATCGCTACGACACGGACAGGATTCTGGCCTCTAAAGTTGGGTAAGAGATAGTCCTTTTTAATTATCTGGCTGAAAGCGGCCTTGACGCAGGAATCAAGCTTCCTGTCGTCCTTGGCGCATATTTTGACTGCCGATGCGGGATTGGAGGTATCAGTTTGTTTGGCCGATTTAGCGTATTTGATTTCCGTCACCATGTACCCGTGTTGAGGTGAATCGATCACAAGATCGATAACCCCAATAGCCGTTCTGCGTTCAGGTTGGGTTTTGATGCCTGACATCCTGAATACGGACAACAAGAACACGTGATAGAACGATTCCATTTCAGAATACAGCGAATGCGGGATGGCGCTGAAGAAACCTTGGAGCAGCATTTCGGCGCGGTCGGATTGCCCTTGTAAAAAACGTTGCAGAATTCCTTCCATCGTTCAGGTTTAAAATTGTCATCGGCCGGGGAAATAGATGGGATGACGCAAGTATCAACGCAATTTCGCATGATAGTCCTGCCGACTTCATTGTTGGGAACAGCAAGATAGAGCTCGGACTCTTTATCGGATTCCTTCCGTTTGCGCACGGTAAGATAACCTGTCTGGCGCATCAGAGCTATCGGATCAGCGTTACCCGCGTCCTGGATATCGAGGTTGCCGTTAAACTCAGTTTCCCCTTTGAAGACTGAAGAAAAAATATCATATTTGATGTTCATCTGATTCAGGAAATTCAGGCCTCCCGAATGCACCTAAAAAATTGTCAAAATTATGATCGACAAGGAAATTTTGCAACGACAATGGGTTGAGCTGACGCTCCTCTCCGTTCCAGCTGTACCCGTCGTACCATTCGTCAATCAGTTCCATGAGTTATTCATGAGTGAATTTAGGACCGAATTATTTTACATCTTGGGAATTTTACAAACCGGCATCGAGATGCTGGGAATAGAATTTTAGAATTCCATTATGGGTGTATCCGCATATTGCGGCGTATCTGGGTTGGAAAGTGATGTCCCTGAGATTGTTCATTGCCGGAAATACGGACAATTGAGCAAATTTGGTGATTCCTGTTATGAAAACCCGATCGATCATGTTTCCGCAGGATTTAAGGGCATTATAAAAACCGTGGAGTGTCTGTTTCGCTTTATCCAGTTTGTCATGATTGGTGATATTGTTGATTATAGGCGCATCATACTCCTCTATCAGGACGATTATTATCGTGCGGTCTGAAAATAATCCATCTTCAATTTGGATAGTCTGGGTGACAATCGGGATATCTGCAAAATTCCTGTAGAGGGCTTCAACCGTTGCGGCGAGGCTGTCTACCGAATTCCCTTCCTCGATAGCGAATCCCCTAACTTTTGCGAAACGGCGATGGAAAATTGAAATGCTTCGGTTCAGAGATGAAGGGTCATCGCCGAAGGAGTTCATGCTGATCCTCAGCACGTGCGAGCGGGGCCAAAAGCTGTCCTTGCGCAACTTGTCAATCGCAAGTCCGGAAAAGAGCTCCTTCCTGCCAACGCTTCCTCCAGTGTATCGACCAGAAGCGTCTTGCAGAAACGCCTGGGACGGGAAAGAAAAAGTTGCGGACGGGGACCGGTAAGAATTTCATGGACGAATTGAGTTTTGTCAACATAAACGTAACCTTCAGTCCTCAGACGGAAAAACTGGTCAATGTCGATGCCGATTTCCGGAATATTTGGCTCACCTGTTTTCATAGATACCTCCTTATGTATTAAAATAGTTGAAAATACATACTGCGTCAACCTGTTTTTTTATGGAAAGCATCAGCTCTGTGAAGGGCTTTCTCCGGTTCCCAAAACTCTCGTAGCTGACGTATAATAAATCAGTAAGGCCTTTCTTTAAATACTAGCGAAGTTCAGCATCGAGCCAGTCCATATGGCAACGATATCGAATCATTTAAGGCCGATTGAAAAATTGACTCAAGAATTTAAATAGATATCTTTTCCGCCCACAGCTGTCCAGAATAATAGGACAACACTGCCGTCTTCAGCAAAATTCATCAGTGGGAGAAAAATCACATGATACAACTGCAATCAATTAAATGACGGCACCGCAATATGTCGGCGGCAGATTCGGGGCGGAATGCCGGTCGGGTCGGGCGGGCGGAGGTGATAAAGATTCCCATAGGGAATCGGAAGCGGAAACGTACGGGAAGCTGTTCTGCCGTTAATTTGATGAGAAATGCGGGAATGCCGTTTTCCGCTTCCGTCCCGACAACGGCCCCTTCCCGATCGAAGTGAGCGCGGGCGGACGCTCCGTCCCGCCGCAGTTCATCTGCGGATACCCGACCGCACCGGGCTTCCGACACCATGTTTCCCGATCACGTCCGGGGCACCGATGCCGCCCCTGG
>JAISEQ010000175.1 GCA_031264045.1 Deltaproteobacteria bacterium | reverse complement strand
GCCGTCTGAGGCGCGGCAGCCGCCGGAGTAAGCAGCACTGGAGCAGGATGAGGCGGGGCAGAAGGCGGAGGATGAAGGTCTGGAGCAGGATGAGGCGGGGCAGAAGGGGCATGAACTAATGAGCTTGACATATACGACATGTCACCATTTTCCAGACGAGGACTTTCCAACTCGCATCGTCATCTTACGATGATGTCCACAAGTGTTTAAGCATATCTGTCAACATAGTTGTCACCACAACACATAAAGTTCCTGATGAAGGTTAGGAGCTGGGATCCTCTGACCTCCCTCTTGCGTCACTTGTAAGGCATAGGGTTTATGTTGACGAAATCTTTGTACCCGTTGATGGTCTCCTTCAAAGCATCGAAATTATGGAAGCCGCCACCTTTAAGGACAAAACGCTTGATCTTTCTGAAGAAAGTCTCAACGCCGTTCTTCCAGCTCGCACAAGTCGGGGTGAAATGAAAGGTGATGTTCGGGTGCTCGGCAAGCCAGGCATCACATCCCTTGTGGATGTAGTAATTATCCAATATGACCCGCACCTCAATGCCGCTGTCCGGGTCATTTGCACCAGGGATTTCTTCAACCAATTGATCCATAAAGACGATGAACTCAACGCGCCTCTTGTTGGCACATATCTTGCTCTGAACGATTCCGGACTTGACTTCCTATCCACTGAAGAGGTTGATGATCGAGTGGCGCTTGTCTCTGCACGACATTCCGAAGAAGAGAGTGCCACTGACCTCGATCAGGCCGAGCGTCCTTACGAGAGTCTGTACGCTGGTCATCTCGTCTACACTGACGACAACTACGTATCGTAAGCACTGATATCCAGGACGGCGACACCCAGGTTCTTACGCATCAGATCATAGTTTTGTCTCATCTGCGCATCCTCGGTGGTTTAGGCTTCTTTGGCTCAAATGATTCTGTAGTATCTTTATGCGTAACATCGTTGGAAATATCGGTTAAACTTTCTGACATTTTACTAATTCAATCCATTGAGGATTTATCGACAGTATAATTGTTGAAGTATTGCGAAGGGTCAAATTCACGAAAAGAAAATCTAACATCAGTTTGGCCTTGTACAACAACAGCAACAGTATAAATATTCTTAACATGACCAACAAATGGAAGGGCATATTTATTTAAATCAATCTGTACATGAGCTTTTTCAATGTCTGTTTGAATTTTATCTGAGCTATTATCGGTTGGTGAAGTCTCGCAACTTTTCCTATACTTCATTTCTATTATAAATTTTGTATCCTTGTTTGGCGAAAACATTATATCAGCCCTGCCTTCTCCCACATAAGTTTCCATATTCGCTGAATATTTATGTATGTTGAGATAGGTATAAAGTAATATTTGAGGTACGAATTCGATTCTGTGGAATATATGAACAGGTATTTCGGCTAAGAAAGAAGAAAACAAAAGTTCGCATTCACTTTGTTTTTGATTAATAAAAGCATCGTAAAAATCTTCGTATTTAGAATCTATGTAATCAGAACCCTTAGGGAAACTGAGTTCCTTTCTGATATATTCTCGAGTTAATGCATTGGCCACTTCCTTGTTTGGTGTTTTTAACGTATATTGATATTTATTATCAACTGACAATGATTTTTTGTCTACAGTAAGATATCCAGTCTGTAACATAATAGAAGGACCATCAAGATCTCCGACATTTGAAGCAGGTAAAACAGTATCAACAACACAACTATCTGCAAAGGCTCGGAAATAGATATCATTTTGTAAATTAAGTTTACTAACTAATAAAGACTCGCCTGATTGAATCCAAAAATCTCCAAATGCTTGTTCATAAAAAAAATTAGATACTGAATAAGGGTTCAAGACTTTAGAAACGCCATCCCAACTGTACCCATCATAATATTCTACGACTTGTTTCATCAGATCACCAACAGTGGCATCAGATTCAAAGCCGTCTAGAGATTTTAAATTATTTAATGTAGATTCCAGATGTTCTTCAAAATAATCTTTTGTTTCTCTATCAGTAAAACCACAAAGTGTAGAATATTTAGATGATAACGTAATATCTTTTATTGTGTTCATGGATGAAAATAATGAAATTTGAGCAAATTTTGTAACGCCTGTGATAAAAGTAAATCTTAAATCTTCAGCAGATGCTTTGATAGCGGTGTAAAAAGGATAAAGTGTGTCAGTTATTAATTGAATTTCATTTTCAGATTTCCCGATGTTGTTGATAATTGGAAAATCATATTCATCAATTAAAAGAACGACATTATTTGAATTTGAAACATCTGATTTTGATTGTTTTGCTGAAGTTGAAAAGGCATGCCTTTGAGACATTTTATGAATAAGGTCGGATATATCGGAAACTGAGTTATAATCGTTCTCATATAAATTAACATCTTTAGCTATGTTATTTAATTTAGAGATAAGTTTATCTTTAAACAGACTAGGTGTTACATCCAATGAACTCATGTTAAGCTTAATAACAGGAAAAGGTTTCCAATCGTAATCGCAATCCGGCTGTCCAATCGCGAGATTCCTGAAAAGATCCCTGTTGCCTGAAGCGATTTCCTTAATTGTGTCCAGCAGTAAGGATTTACCGAATCTACGCGGTCTGGAGAAAAAGTACGGCCCATAGGATTCGGTGAAAAGTTTTAGAATCTGAGGTGTTTTGTCTACATAAACAGCATTATTGTTGATGAAATCAGTTAAAATTTGGCCGCCTGTCAAAATGTTTTTCATGGAAACACCCCTTCGTTCCATTGAAACCTTCAAGTTGCAAAATTCTATCTCGCAACATAAATCACTATATCATAAGAGAAGACATAATACAATACCACAGCTGTCAAAAATAATCGAACTACCCAAGGAAAATCCTAGCCTTGAGATCTCAAAAACCCGGAATTTTAAAACTGCCCACCCCAGCTGATTTTTCAGCCCCCCCGGGCCCCCCCGGATCCCTCCAAAATCACAAGCCAACCCCTGTCCTTCCCTCTGGTTTCGAGAAGATTTTCATTACTCTGTTTCCAACGACACAACTAATGGGTCATAATTAGTAACCGTTCACGGTTATAACTTTCCACACCCCGTAACATATTTTTCAAATGAAATTTCTATATGTGGGATATGACCTTTAGGGGGTAACTGACCCCAGCAATGCTAACTGTCAAGTTGGAGGACATGGATGTCAGCACCGATTGTCTCCGGTGCCAACATTCGGTTCCCGGGGCACGGACAATTCAAATCCCCACCTCCCGATAGCTCCGAGCCATGTTTTGAACACACCCTCAATGAGTCCGTGACGTCCCAGTTTCCGAACAGGCCGGTTATTGAATGAAACTCCTGATCATGCTTTGCCATTTAAAGGACAGGGATCGCCCTTGGAATTATACAACGAAATATTTTCGGGAGGCCCGCTCCGCCTCAGGCCGACCCGGAGGGAACCGAGACCCTCCGGACGGATGCTTTCGGCTTGGCTACGGAGTTTCCTACATCGGCCACCTTCGCTTTTGTCGGCGTGGCCGGCCCTGGGAGTTCCGAACTGCGGCTTCCCCGGCTGCTGTGAAACACCTTCTCGGGGCAATCCCCAGAATCCCTTCGAGAGGACCCTGAGGCTTCCGGAAGCGTTGTGCGCGGCACTTGTCGGCGAAGGACGTCGGTGGAAGCCCCGGACGGCTTCGGTGCAGTCCCGGCTGGCTTCCAGGCGGAAGTCAACGCTCTTGAGTCTGCCGCTTCGGAACGGTCAACGGAATTTCCGCTCCCCGCAGGAACGGAAGGGCCTATCTTTCTTGTGTCGTTCGGTTCGGCATTGTCGTTTCCGGCATCGGACTTTGCCCGTCTCCGTTTCCGGACGGGGGCCCTGTCCTGGCACGGGGTGCCGCAGAGCGACTTTTTCGGGTACCTACCCCTACCCGATGCCTGTCCGGGTTACCCTTCGGCGGATCAGCTTCAAGGCAAGGCGCTCCGGTTCCGTCCTCGGGAGGAACGCGGTCAGGCTCGGGGGAAGCGGGCTCTCCTTCCGGGCCGGGCACATCCGTTTCGGCCTCCGGAGGAGCGGAGGCGGGACGATGTCCAGGGAAACTGACGGTTGGGGCAACCAAAAGGTCGCAAAGCCACATATTTTTGGGTAACGACAATGAAGCTGGGAACATGTTAGGGATCGATGATGTTCATGGTGTTCTTCGGCATCCTCATGCCACCTCTGAAAGCGTTTCTGCCGAAATGAGAGAAAGTCCCGCGCATCAAGCGCACCCCAGCATTGTGATTGCGAAAGTACTTCCGAAGCCACATGCCCTGAAGCACTTCACGGATGTCATGCAGGAACACTTCCCCGAGACGAAAGGATGGCGGTCCGGTCTCTGGCTACTCCATTCAAGGAACATGGCCGAGAGCGCCCTGATTGAGGCGGTCGATGCGTCAACATCCAGGACCATCTCCATAACGATCTCTGCCGGGGCGGATAAGCGGCGCGGAGTCCATCTCCTCCGCATGGTCGCAATGAAGCAAAGGAGCGGAACATCACGAGGCGGAGAATGGTCGCGAAGAATCAAACAGAGGAGGTACGTTGCGCAGAACCTGCGGCATCTCCCCTACAGACGAGAGGTCATCGGAGATCCAGATACCAGTGCCGATTCCGAAAAAGACACGGAGAATACCGCTGAAGCATGATCGGTCTAGACCTGGAGGAAACTTCTTAGCCCCGTATCGCCTTCCGAACCCTCACCTCCGCCATCGGCACGGCTCCCGCACGCAAGGTCTGTTTCCTTTCCGGCAACGTCTCCTGAGAAAGGGTTAGTGCCTTGATCGGGGGGGGAGGGGGGGGCCGACAGCGGAGGGCACCGAAACGGCCTGCGGGAGCTGAACCGGGATGACGGCCATTTAACCACATCATGTCCCGACAGGCCAACCCATAATTCCTGTCGGCACTGGAGGAACCCTGTTGCCACCTTCTTGTTGTATCAGTTAAAACATCCAATTTATTAATATTTATCTAGATATTGTTTTCTATTTTAATTACTTTATTATCTTTCTTTTATCATGTTTTATCTTCTATTACATTTATTTGCTCATGCGAGCGCAAACCCGTCCGCCCTCTTCACTGGCACCTACCCTGACCTGCTTGCCGCTGAATTTCCCCGCTCCCGCCACCTGCGGGCACTTCCGAAGGACGCCCTCTTCCGCATGTCCCCGGCGAGAAACCGCGCCTTCCGAACAACCCCGTCTCCGGACTGCACCATTATTAATGATGCCCTAAACCCTTCCCTCCAGTTCAGCTTCTGCCCCAGGTGCCCCCCTTGCCTTCAGGCCTCTCCTCCGTTTTCCACGCGATAATCGCCTGCAAACCCGCTGCCCGGTTCCCTCCGTGACCTTCCTGCCCTGACTGCCTTCTTCCCCCTTCCAGGTCCCCGTTACCTTCCCGTCCTGACTGTCTCTGGCTGCCTCCCAGGTCCCCGTTGCCTTCCCGTCCTGACTGTCTGACTGCCTCCCAGGTCCCCGTTACCTTCCCGGCCTGACTGCCTGGCTGCCTCCCAGGCCCCCGTTCCCTTCCCGGCCTGACTGCCCGCCTCTTCCGTGCCTGACCCCTTCCCGACCCGGCAGGCCGAAGACGCCCGCGCCCCAAATCCGTCCCGCCTTTCCCCTGGAGAGGCTCCCGGGCGCCCCCGAGGACGGCCCGGACATATCCTGCGAGCCCCCCCGTACCCGCCATTATTTTCCGGAGTCCGGGGGGAACCTGCTTAAGGAACCCCGTGCCGCGAGCTCCGAGCCCTTCCCGACGTTTTGCAGCCCGCTCGGCTTTTGGTGTATATTCCTAATTGCCGCTAACGGCCTTCCGGGCCCACAGCGGAGGTCCTGGACACGCCCGGACGCCCGCTCCGTTCGCCCGCCTCCCCGGACCGGAACCCGGACAGGCAGCCCCCCAAAGCCCTCTACGGATCGGGGAACCGGCACGCGCAGCCCCCCGAAGCCCTCTCCGGACCCGGGGAACGGTACGGGCAACCCCCCGCAGCCCTGTCCGGCCCCGCCCCCGTTCCGGGGCGGACCGCTTCCGGGAGCCGCCCGCAGCACCGCCCGGGGCACCCGTGCCCGGCACCGTCCGGCACCCGGCCGTTTCGGCGCAGAAAGGCTCCCGTGACCGAGGACACCCTGAAACACAGACCCGAGGCCCTTGTCCTGGGAGGGCTGGGCTACCTCGGCCAGGCCGTCTGCGGGAGCCTCATCCGGGGCGGCTTCAGGGTCACGTGCCTCGACTCCCGCCTGCACGGCCAGGACGCCTCCCCGGAACTCGCCGGGAACCCCGCGTTCACGCTCGCGGAAGGCGACATAAGGGACATGAGGCTCATGGAGAGGCTGGTCCGGAGCCCGGAGCTGATCATCGTGCTCGCCGCCCTGGTGGGCGAGGCCGCCTGCGACCGGGACCCGGAGGAGACCCTGCAGACGAACCTCCTGGCCCCGCTCTCCGTAAGGGAAGCCGCCCTCCATCACGGGCGGGCCGAAAGGCTCGTCTTCGCCTCCACCGACTCCTGCTACGGGAAGCGCCCCGGGGAGACCCTGTACGAGGACTCCCCCCTGAAGCCGGTGTCCCTGTACGCGTCGCTCAAGGCCTCCGCGGAGGAGAGGCTTCTCGACTGTCCCCGGGGAAGGTTCCCGAAGACCGTCGTCCTGAGGCTCGCCACCCTCTACGGCCTGGCCCCCAGGATGCGCTTCGATCTGGCTGCCAACCTCCTCACGCGCGAGGCCGCGGTGAAGAGGAAGCTCACCGTCTTCTCAGGCGAGCAGTGGAGGCCCCTCGTGCATGTCCGGGACGCGGCGGAGGCGTTTCTGGCCGCCGCCTCTGCCCCCCTCCGGACCGTGGCCGGCGAGGTCTTCAACGTCGGCACCAACGGCCAGAACGTCCGTTTCAGGGAGCTGGGCGAGCTGATAGCCTCGCTCTGCCCGGGCTCGGAACTCGTCTTCCAACCCGGCGAGCCGGATCTCCGGGACTACAGGGTGGACTTCACGAAGATCCGCGAGAACCTGGGGTGGGAAGCCTCCACCACCCTTTCGGACGGCATCGGGGAAATCAGGGACGCCGTTCTCGGAGGCCTCTTCCCGGACCCCTACTCGCCCGCGTACCGGAACTCCTGACGGGCGGGCGCGGCATTTGCCCGCCGCGTCCCGCCCCCCTCTCCAAGAAGGGACGGATTCCGTTTTCCTCCGAACGCCCCTGCGGAAGGGCATGTCCCACCCGAAACCCCGCCCGTCCCCCCGGCAGGGCATGTTCCCCCCGAAACCACGCCCTTCCCCGCCAGGGCGGGCAGGCTCCCCCGGAGCCTCCTGACCTCCGGTTCCGCCGCGCGACCCGCGCGCGCCCCGCGCCAAGGATCCCCATGCCAGCCCGCGAGCGAAACCCGGCCCCCCCTCCCTCGGCACTGCCTAGCTTCCTCGCCTTCGCGCCGCCCCTCCTGGACGAAAACGAGCTCCTGGAGGTGAAGGACACCCTGGACTCGGGCTGGATAACCAGGGGGCCCAAGTGCGAGCGCTTCGAGGGGGCGTGCCGGGAGCTCCTCCGCGCCGACGGCGCCCTCGCCGTCAGCTCCTGCACGGCGGCCCTTCACCTGGGGCTCCTGGCCCTGGGCGTCGGGCCGGGGGACGCCGTCGTCACCACGCCCCTCACCTTCGCGTCCACGGCCCATGCCGTGATGTACACCGGCGCCAGGCCGCTCTTCTGCGACGTGGACCCCTCGGACGGGAACCTGTCCCTGGAGAGGGTAAGGGAGCTCCTGGAGAACGGGTGCTCCGAGGGACCGCGCGGCCTCAGGAGGCACGGGGCCACGGGCCTTTCGGTGAAGGCCCTGCTCCCGGTCCACTACGGCGGCTTCCCCGCCGACACCGCGGGTTTCCGGGAGGCGGCGGGCGACTACGGTCTCCATATCCTGGAAGACGCCGCGCACGCCTTCGCGGCGGAGGCGGACGGCCGCCCCATAGGCTCCGCCGCCCTCCAGCGTCCGGGGGCCCCCGGACTGGCCACCCTGTCCGCGTTCTCCTTCTACGCCACCAAGAACGTGGCCTGCGGCGAGGGAGGACTCCTGACCGGTCCCGAGAGCCTCGTCCGGAAGGCGGGGGTCCTGGCTGCCTACGGCATCACCGACGAGCGCAGGATCTGGGGCCGCTACGCCCCCAGGGGGAGCTGGTCCTACGACGTCTCGGAACTCGGGTACAAGTACAACTTCACTGACCTGGGCGCGGCCCTGGGCCTGGCCCAGCTGAAGAAGCTCCCGGAGATGCAGTCCAGGAGGAGGGCGTTCGCCGGCGTCTGGCACAGGGCGCTCCGGGATCTGGACGGCGATCTGGTGGTCCTGCCCAGGGAGGCCCGGGGGACCTCGTCCGCGTGGCACCTCTATCCCCTGCGGCTCATTCCCGAAAACCTCGCGAAGGACCGGGACCACGTGATCGGGCGCATGAAGGAGCTCAACATCGGCGCGAGCGTCATGTTCCGGCCGGTGCATCTCTTCACCTTCTACCGCGGTGCCCTCGGCCACGGGGAAGGCGACTTCCCCGCGGCCGAGGCCTTCTTCCGCGACGAGATAAGCCTCCCCATGTCCCCCGCCAGCCCCATGCCCCTAGTCGAGGAGGCGGCCGAGACCCTCCGCCGGCTCCTCATCTCCCTTGCCAGGTAATGCCCGTGACCGCCCCGTCCCATCCAAATCCGAAGAGCTTCAGGGACTACAGGGACTACTTCGTGGTGGACGGCCGCCACGTTGGCGACTACGAGGGCATGTACAGGGACTGCGCCGACCCCTGGCGCATAGAGGAGCTGGGCCTCCGCCTGGACATGAGGGCGGCCCTCCTTCTCCTGGAGGCCTTCCTCCCGGCGGCGGGCCCGGAAGGAGCCCTCAGGGTCCTGGACGCCGGCGCGGGCGCCGGGCTCTTCTCCCTGGCCCTCAGCGAGGCCCTGCGACCGGTCTTCCCGAAGGTCGAGCTCACGCTTTCGGACATATCCCCCACGGCCCTGGCCAGGGCCCTGGCCCGCTTCAGGGCGGCCGGCGCCCCCCTGCCGGCCGTCATCGCCTACGATCTGAGGATGCTTGCCGGGGGACCCGCCGGAGGGGTGTGCCACGGCCCGGGAGGATCTCCAGGAGCGGGCCCCGGCACCGTGCCCGGGACCGGGACCCCGCGCCCGGGCGGGGAACCCGGCGCGGACGTCTCCGCCGTTTCCGCGGGCGTCCCCGTCACGCCCGTTTCCGGAGCCCTCCAGGCCCCGCAGGTTTCCGGAGCCCCCCAGGCCCCGCAGGTTTCCGGGGGCCTCCAGCCTCCGAAGGTTTCCGGGGGCCTCCAGGCTCCGCCCGTTTCCGGAGCCCTCCAGGCCCCGCAGGTTTCCGGGGGCATGCCGCCCGCTTCCCCCTTCCCCCTCCCCTCCGGCGCGTCCCCCCCCGCTTCCCGCGTCCCCTTCGCGCCGGGGTCGTTCGATCTCATAGTCCTGGCCCAGACCCTCTGGGGAATCGTGCTCGAGCTCCCCGGTGTCCTGGCCGGCTTCCGGCACATGCTCCCCTCCGGCGGGCGGCTCCTCGTGAGCCAGCACTTCCCCGGGGAGCGGAACCAGGAGTGGGGGCGGGAGGTGACGGGACCGGAGGACTTCTCAAGGATTCTCGCGGCGGAGGGCTTCACGCTGCTCTCCGAGCTGGAGACGGACCGCGCGTCCAATCACCACTGGGGGTCCATGTGGCGGAAGGGCTGATCCATACCCCGGTCTGCCGCTGGTGCGGCAGGGGACCCCTGGGCTTCAGGTTCACCTTCGACAGGACCCTCGTGCCCGGAAGCGGGGCGGAGGCCGAAACCTTCGTGATGGAATGGTGCCGGGAGTGCGGCTCCTACCAGGTGAACCCCCATCCCGGCCCCGACATGGCCAGGGAGTTCTTCTCCCGGCCCGGCCTCTACGTCCGCACCTGCGACCCCGAGGGACGGGAGGTGGATCCCGTGAGCCGCGCGGAGCAGAGGGACGAGGAGTACCGCGGCTACGCCGCGGCCGCCCTGAGGCTCATGCCGGAGGGGGGCACGGTAATCGATCTGGGGGCGGGCACGGGCCTCATGCTCTCCCTCTTCCCCGACCGCTACCGGAGGATCGCCGTGGAGCCCAACCCGGAGGCTGCCTCGAAGGCCAGGGAAAGGGGCCTGGAGGTCTCCTCCGCCTGGGCCGAGGACCTGGAGAAGCCTCCGGCGGACATAGCCCTCGCCATATTCAACCAGTCGCTGGACCACTTCGTCAGGCCCGACATCGTGCTGGGCAGGATGCTGAACTGGATCCCCCCCGGCGGCATGGTGCTCCTCTCGGGGCTCGTCAACCCCAAATCGGTCGCGGCCAGGATAACCGGGCCCATGTTCAGGCTCTGGCACCCCTTCCACCAGGTCTACCCCCCCCGGGACGCGGTGGTCTCGAGGCTGGCCTCCTTCGGGTTCGAGACCGTGGCGGTCTGGAGGCCATACTTCAGGACCCCCTACGGCAGCCTGCCCGCGCTCATCGGGGGCGCCTTCACCCTCACCAAGGCCTTCCTCCTCCGGAACCGCCGGGGCACCCCCTCCCCCCCCTGGCCCGGCAACACGGTAAGCTATCTGGCCCGCAAGGCGCTCCTGTTCAGGACGCTCGCCGTTCCGGACGCGGCGGGCAGATCGGTCAAGATCCCGCACGGGAAGACCGGGCTGGTCGCCCCCATGGGCAGGGGAGGCGGCCCGGACCCGGAAGCGGGACCGAGGGGCGCCTGAGGGGACCCCCCGGAGGCCGGGGGTCCTCGGATTCCCTGACCGGGGGGCCAGTCCCCCGAAAATGCCGGGAGAACCCTCCCGACACCGCCGGGAAGGGATGGCCGTCCGGCGAAAATCCCCTGCCTGGCCGGCTCCCGGCAACCCTGCCGGCCGGGGAAGGCCCGGCAGCCCCCTCCGGCCCCGACGGCCCCCCGGTCCCGCCCGCCGGGCCCCCCCGCCGGGCCCCGTCCCCCCCCGCTGCGTGCCCCGGGCGCCATTCCAGGGGGCCGGGCCCCCCAGAGAGTACCCTCCATGAGCTTCAGAGCCAATCCCGACGGATCCTTCGTCTACGAGCCGGACCCCCCGCGCCGGCTCGCGGCCCCGGAAGGCCCGGGCGCCCGCACCGCCTGCCACGTCCGCGGGCGCGTGTACTCGCATGCCGGAGAAGGCCGCGAGGGCCTCCAGGGGATACTGGACGATCCGGCCTCCCTGAACTCCATGGAGTCCGACGCGTCCGTCGTCTGGCACGACGAGAGGGACGACACGGTGAGGTGCATCCGGGACGCGGCGGGGGCCACGCCAGTCTACTACGCCAGGACCCGGAAGGGCTGGGCGGTGTCCTTCAGCCTGGGCACGCTTCTCCCCCTCATGGACAAGCCCCCCGCGCCGAGGGAGGACACCCTCTACGACTTCCTGGCCACCCACTACCGCTACATCTTCCGGGACCCCAGGAGGACCTTCCACGAGGGGGTGATGCAGGTCCCGGCCGGGCACCTGCTGACGCTCTCCGGCGCCAGGGCGGATCTGGAGCCCTGGCTGGATCTGAGCTTCGACCCGGAGCCCGGGACCCTGCACCCCCAGGAGGCGGCGGACCGCTACCTGAGCATGCTCCGGGAGAACGTCTCCCTGAGGCTCTCGGCGCTCGCGAGCTCGGGCTTCGCGTTCACGGTGTCGTCCGGCCTCGACAGCTCCACCATAGCGGCGCTGGCCTCGGACATCCTCGGCGCCCCCGTGGAGTGCTGGTACGTGGGCTACAGCTCGGCCAAGGGATCCCCCTACGACGAGACCCGGGGGGTGCAGGCGCTGACCGGGGCCAAGGGCTGGGCGCTGCATCCCATCGACCTGGAGAGCCCGGCCCTGGTGAGCGAGACGTCCGAGCTCATGGACAGGACCCTGGCCCCCCTCGCCACGGTCACCTGGCTGGCCGGCGGGGTGCTCGCCCGCCACGCCGCCGAGAACGGATGCGCCTACCTGTTCTCGGGGCTGGGAGGCGACGAGTCGCTGGCGGGCGAGTTCGACCACTTCATGTACTTCTTCGCCGATCTGTACCGGGACGGCCAGGAGGCGCTCCTGGAGCGGGAGACCGGGCACTGGGCCAGGCTCCACGACCACCCGGTGTTCCGCAAGTCCAAGGAGACCAGGGACGCCTACTTCAAAAAGATGATTGACTTCAGGACCGGGGAGATCCGGGTGGATCTGGCCCGCTACAGCCAGAACCGCGCCTGGTTCGACGAGGGCTGGGTGAGGTCGATGGAGACCGTGATCCCCCCTCCCCCGATGCCCGGGCCCTATCCGTACTTCCTCTCCAACCGCCTCTACCAGGAGATGACGTACGAGACCTCCCCCCCGACCCTCTGGAGCGAGCACCTGGCGAGCTCCGCCAACTGGGTCAAGGGGATCTTCCCCATGGCGAGCCCCCGGCTGTTCCGCTTCGCCCTGAGCCTCCCGGGGACCTTCAAGTACGAGAACGGCCTGACCAAGATGCTCCTGCGCCGTTCCGTGAAGGGCCTACTCCCCGAGTACACCAGGCTGAACCCCGTGAAGACCGGCTTCAACGTCCCCCTGGACCTCTGGCTCAGGGATCCCAAGACGTCGAAGGAGGTCCTGGACGTCATCACGGCCTCGCCCCTCCCCGCCACCGGCTGGCTCTCCCCCGGGGCCCCGGAGAAGATTTTGAACGAGCACCTGTCCGGCCAGAGGAACCACATGATGCTCATCTGGCCTCTCCTGAGCACGGCGCTGTTCCTGGAGAAGAACAGGAGGCGCGGGTAGGGCCGGGAAGCTCGGGAGACCCGGGGGCGGTCGGGATGACCAGCAGGGCAGACGTGAGGATGGGGAGAGTTGCCGTATGGATCAGAGAGGCGGTCGGGCGAATTGGGGGGCAGCTCAACCGGCGTGCCTCCGACCGGTTGGCGGGGGCGATACGGGGGACGATGCATGGGATGGGGCAGGAGGGGAGAGACAAAAGGGGTTCCAGGGTCAGAATTGAAGCTAAAACCCCGAAAACCCGTATCTGTGAGAGGTCCATGGGGGGGTATCGGCTATTTCGACCGCTTGTGGTTGGTGTCATTGGATAATGAAGGGCTCCCCGTTGAATCTCCCTTGATATAATTCCATTAGCCATTTATATTTAATGATTGTAACTATTCAGCTCCCCACCCAGAATGAGAAAATGGCTGTAGAATTCCTAATATAGGAGACGGTATTACCATCCGGTCAACTGGCAGGTTTATTAATCTGACATAATCTTCCTGTA
>JAISEQ010000146.1 GCA_031264045.1 Deltaproteobacteria bacterium | reverse complement strand
GATCTGGATACTGTCACGGGTGATCAGATACCAGATCTTCCTGTCGGTCAGCATCCGGTTCCAGACGAAGCGGCAGCAGCCGAAAGTCCTGTTCATCAGGTCTTCCTGCTTCCCTGTCGGATATATCCGGAATACGAATGCCTTGTTAGCCATGAATCATGATACCATAGAAGAGATCAGACGCCAATTCCTCCCGCCGTCTGCCCCGCCGCCGTGAGATCCGGGGAAGGAGGGCGCGATTCCTCCCCGGAGCAAGTTCCGGGGGATTCCTCGCGCAAGACAGTTGAAATGGAAAGAGTGTTGTCGTTAGTTTCGTGGATTTTTAATGGGCCTGGCTCCCGGATAGTTCCGGAAGTGTCCCGGAAGGGAGCGTAACAGTTCGCCGGAAGGGATCGTGACATCTCTGATGTTCGAGCGGAGGCTTGAACGAAGGCTCCCGATGGCGCATTTGACATGATTAGGTTGAGCTGTCCGGTACGGCGCATTGGCGGGACGGCACGAATCTTCCTACTCCGTCTGCCGGAGAGACGGTTACGGGGCGACCGGTTCCGGATTCCGGAGCCTCCGGAAATGACATGAAGACGCGCGGGAAGTTAAATCCGAAAGGGTCGAAGGCATTGGTGGGGGATCAGGAGGAGCATAAGGAGTAAGGTGCAGGGGGCCTAACGGGTCTGCCGGGCAGGAGACAGAGGACATCAGCGGGCACATGGGGCAGCGGGTAAAGGAAGCGGTGGGCGCATGGGGTAGCGTGTCCAGGAAGCGGTGGGCGCATGGGGCAGCGTGTCCGGGAAGCGGTGGGCACATGAGGCAGCGGGCACAGGAAGCTGTGGGCGTATGGGGCACAGGGCACAGGTATAGGGGAGGTATGCGAAGGGGGCGACGGCGCGAAATTCTGGAATCTGCGGCAGGACTGCCGGGACAGGCTACTTCAGGAAATCACGCGTCGCTTGCCCTTGTTTCGGGGACCTGCCGCAGGTCCGCCCCGGAGGATCACTCTCCGGGACCCTCCGGAGCCCCCCCTCCGGATGCGTTTCCGGGAGCGGTTTCGGTTCCTTCTCCGGTTCCCTTTCCTGGAGCATCCCCGGTTCCTTCTCCGGTTCCCCGTCCGGGAGCATCCCCGGTTCCGGGAGCCCGCGCCGGAGCCGAAGCGGCGCCGTGCCTCCCGTACCCGAACCAGAGGGACTTGAACCACCCCTCGCCGGCGTAGGGCCTGAAGGCCGGCTCCAGGAGCGCCTCCCTGAACTTTGGCCACAGCATGAGGTCCTCGTCGCGGGCGCTGTGGGCGAGATGCCTTCCCAGCTCCTCCCGGTCTCCGGACCGGGCCGCCCAGCGGGCCCGTGCGTAGGCGGAGGACCCCGCCTCCGCCGCGTCCGCCTCGTCCCAAAGCCGGACTGCGGCCTCCTCAGCCATCCGGGCGGCTTCCGTTCCGCCTTCGCCGGTTCCGCCGCCGAGGGTGGACTCGGCAAGGGCAAGTCCCTTCTCGGCGAGCACGAAGTTCACGAGCTCCGCGTCCCCTCCGGACCGGAGCAGCGTTTCGGCTTCGGAGAGGATTCGGAGCGACAGCCGGAAGTAGGCCTTCTCCTCCTCGGGGGGCAGGTAGCCCGTGGCCGCGGAGCGTCTCAGAAACGAGGCCAGCCGCAGCATGTGCCACGGGCCCATGGACTCGGGAGGGGCCAGATCCTGCATCCTTCCCACGAAGGCGTTCAGGGACGACGCGTTCCTTTCGGCCCGGGTGGCCGAGGACAGGTTCACGCGGAGAAAGTTCTCCGGCTCCAGGAAGCGTATCCTCGCCGGATCCCTCCGAAACGGCTCCAGGGGGTCGGGGGGGAGGACGGTCCCCGGATCCGTCCGGGGCTCCTCGCCCATGGAGAGGAGCTCCAGACCTTCACCGGCGGCGTTCAGAAGCTCCCTGAAGTCGCCGCGGTCCACGGAGTCCGGGGAGCTGTTCCAGGGGGCGGGGAGATCCGCCGTTCCGGGGGGAAGCGTTCCGGCCGGCGCCCCCGCCGCGTCCGCTCCCGGAGGTGGGGGAGGCGCGGCCGCCGCGCCGGGTCCTCCCTGGCCGCCCGTCACCGGGGCGGGCCCGTACGCGTTTCCGGGTTCCGCCGCCCGGGCGTCCCGTGGGTAGGCGCCAGCCTGCCCGCTTCCGGAGCGGGGCGCCCCGTCGTGCGGCGAAGCCGGGCCAGGTCCGGCCTCTCCGGGCGGACCGGCTCCGGCGGAGGGGCCGTAGGCCCGGCTCCCGCCGTTCGCGCCCCGCGCCGCCGCTTCCCCGAAGTTTCCGTCGGCTCCCCCCGATCCGCCGGATCCGGAAGCCACAGCGGATCCCCCGTCTCCGGCATCCCCGTCGCCTCCGGCCCCCTGCGGGGACTCGGCGGCTATCCGGAGCAGCATCGCGAGAGAGAGGGCGAAGCGGGTGTCCGGGTCGTCGGGCCGGAGAGCCGCCAGCCTCCGGCAGATCTCCGTCAGAAGCCTGTAGGCCTGGGCCTTCTGGCCGGGGGCGCTCCGGGCTGCCCGGTAGACCAGATCCGCCATCTCGTTGAGTTCCGGGACGAAGGGGCTGTGCGATCTGAGGTTCTGGCGGAAGGCCGCCAGGGCCTCGGCGGTCATCCTCTCCCTTACGGCGGGGAAGGGGATGGACTCCGAGGCGGCCATGACGCTCCTCCCCCAGCCGAAGAAGGCCCCGCCGGTGTCGGGCTCGCGGGAGGCGGCGGAGAGGGCGAGCGAGAGGGCCTGCTCGAAGTGGGGGAGGAAGCCCTCTTCGGTGGGGGACAGGGCCGCCAGCTGCAGCGATGCCCTGGAGAGGGCCCTCATGTAGTGTATGGAGCCGGGGCTCAGATCCAGCGCCTCCTGGTAGCCCGCCGCGGCGCCCATGAGGATCCTTCTGCGGCGGGCGTCCAGCTCCTCCCGGGGGAGGCTCACCAGGAACTCCGACGTCTTCCCGGTCCTGAGCTCCAGGGCCTCCCCCTGGCGGTAAACGGCCCTCGCCGCGGTCTCGGCCTCCTCCAGGGCGGCGGCGGCCTCGGCGGCCGGTGGACGCCGGAACGCCTGGGCGGGGTTCCGCCTGCCGGAGGCCCCTTTCATTCCGGGGCCGGCTCCGCGGGAAATTTCCGCGCCGGCCATAGCGGCGGCCGCCTGGGCCGCCGCCGCGTCCGCCACGGTCTTCTCTGCCCTGGCTTTCGCGTCGGCGCGGACCGTCGCGATGTAGGCCTGGTAGCGCAGATCCCCCTCGTTTATGAAGTGATCGAAAAGTCTGGAGTCCAGCTGGCGGCCGGCCCTGGCATAGAGGTCGTCCCCCCACAGGGCGTTCACCTCGGGGGGATGGTCGCCCGCGGCCAGCCATCTGGCGAACAGCCTGTCCTTCAGGGCCCACAGGGCTTCGGAGGCCTCCCGGTCCGGGGCCTCGGGCTCTGCCCCGTCGAGGCTGGTCAGGAGCCCGGCCGTCTCGTGGGTGTCGAGCGGGAGGGGGAGCCCCAGCTCAAGGAGCCTCAGGGCCTCGAGGAACAGCCTGGAGCGCAGTTCCGGGTCCTGCTCCGAGCCCGAAAGGGCCGCGACGGTGCCGGCCCAGGCCTCCAGCACCTCGATCTTCCTTATCTTCTGGGGCCCCCGGCGGGGCTGTCCGCGCCAGGGGACCTCCACCGGCATGGTCTTCCAGAGCTCGGCGAAGTGGGCGGCCGCCTCCCCGTAGAGCGCGGCGCGGGTCCCCGGGTCCTCGCCGGCCCGGATGATGTGGAGCCTGTCCGCCCAGAAGCGGGGGTTGCGGTCCGCGCTGAGGCCGTCGGCCTGGTAGTGCTGGACTAGCTCGTCCAGGGTGGCCTCCCCGCGCCTGAGCCTTCCCGCGAAGGCCAGCTCGGAGATGAGCGGTCCGGAGGGGGCCAGGGCGCCGGAGGCGGTTCCGGACGGGGCGGCTGCGCCTGCGGCGAGGCCGTCGAAGGCCGCCTCGAACTCGAGACGGGCGGCCCTCGCGAACTGGAACTGCGCCCCGTCCATGAGTTCCCTGCGGTCCCAGGAGTCACGGGCGAACAGGGCCCGGATCTCGGCGAGCCTGCCCAGCTCCCTGAAGCTCGCGGGATCCTCCGGGTCGGCTCCGGCCGCCCTGAAGAGGAGAACGGTGGCCTTCTCCACAAGGTCCATGTAGGCGGCCGCGTCCGTGTCGGACGGGTCAGGGACGGTCAGGAGGAGCTTTCTGGCCTCCGCCCGCAGGGCCGATGCCGCCTGCCTCCCCGCCGCGGGATCCGTCTCGGGCGTCCCGGACGCAGCCGCAAGCGCGGCGGGGGACGCCGCCACCGGAGGAAGGACGGGTCCGGGCGCGGCTTCAGGGGCCGCCGGGCGCGGCCGGAGGCCGCCCTCCGTGAGGCCCGGCCCGTCGGCGGAGGCGGGAAGGGGGAAGAGTAACGCGAAGAGGAGGGTAAGCCGTAAGAGCGGGTGGAAGGCGGGGGAAGGCGGAGCGGGAAGGGGGAAGGGGCGCGGGCGGTGGGTCTGCATGCGGGCCTCCGGTCCCGGGGTCCTGTGGCGTTCCCGGGAGACTGGGTTCCGTCGGAAAAGCTTAGCGTCTTGGGGAGGCGGAAGGGCGCCCGGCCCTGCTGCCCGGGAGGTGCTCTTCAGCCGCAAAGGGAGCCTCCGGGGGCCGGACATGGGGGGTCGGCGGCCTGGTCCGCCGGAGCCGCCGGAATCGGAGCGCCGCCTCTCCTGAGCCCCGGCTCGGGGGAATCGCGGCCGCGTCGGCGGACGGGGGAAGCGGGCGGCGCGGATCGAGACGGGATGTCCTGCGGTCGGGGGAATCCTGTCAGTCCCGGAGGTTCCCGTAGTCCTGGGGGTCCCCGTAGTCCTGGGGGTCCCCGTAGTCCCGGAGGTCCCCGTAGTCCTGTGGATCCCCGTAGTCCTGGGGATCCCCGTAGTCCTGTGGATCCCCGTAGTCCTGTGGATCTCCGTAGTCCTGGGGATCTTGAGGAGCGGGTCCCGTGCCGCGGTAGACCCAATGTTCCATGTGGTCGGGACCGGAGGGGACGGCGTACTCGTCGGTCAGGAGGATCTGGCGCCGGCCGCCCGTCTCTGCGGGAGGGGTATCGGCCGGAGGAGGAGGCTGGGTGCCTTCGGAAGCCGGGACGTAATAGACCCTGTGCTCCGGAGGGGGAGGGAGAACCCTCCCAGGCGGCTCGCTTCCGGCATCGTCCGGGCAGGAGCCGTCACCGCAGGGTTCGTGGAAGGTCTGGGCGTTCTCCGGAACGGTGGCCTCGGGAATGGAGAGCTGGGATTCGGCAGGCTGTCCGGGCACGTATTCCTCGGGGAAGGGCGGCGAGTTGTTTTCGGAGGTCGTCATGGGCGGCACGGCAACGGTCTGCGGCGGCATCTGGACCCCGGCGGACGGCTCTTCCCGGTTGCGGCGGTAGTCGCTGCTGCCGTGATTCCTGCGGTTCCATTCCTGGCTGTCATGACGCCGGACGGGCTGGCCCTGGTTGGAATGATGCCTGCGGTTCCAGTCCCGGATGCCCTGCAGCTCTTGGGCTTGCCCCTGGGCCTGCCCCTGCGTCGCGCTCCGGGGCTGAATTTGCCCCTGGGCCTGCCCCTGCGCCGCGCTCCGGGGCTGGATCTGCCCCTGGGCCTGGACCTGCCTCCGGTTCTGCCCTTGTGTCGGCGGCTGGCCTCCGCGGCGCGGTTCTCGGTTGGCTTGCCCTCTGCCGTCCCGGTTACGGCCGTTATCCTGAATGTCGGGCAGGGTCCGGTTCCCGGGCTGTCGTCCCTGCCGGCTCCGGTCCTGGTCCTGTCGTCCCTGCCGGCTCCGGTCCTGGTCCTGCCGTCCCTGCCGGCTCCGGCCCTGGTCCTGTCGTCCCTGCCGGCTCCGGTCCTGGTCCTGCCGTCCCTGCCGGCTCCGGCCCTGGTCCTGCCGTCCCTGCCGGCTCCGGTCCTGGTCCTGCCGTCCCTGCCGGCTCCGGTCCTGGTCCTGCCGTCCCTGCCGGCTCTGGCCAGGGTCGCGCCGGTCCTGCCGTCCCTGGCCCTGGGAGTAACTCCGCCTGCCGGGCAGGTTCTCGTCCTGGTCCTGGCTGGGGTTCCGGTTCGAGGATCTGGCCTGCGCGGGGACGGGCTTTACGGTCAGTCCGTCCGCGGAAGCGGGAAAGGGGAAGAGTAAGGGGAGTAGGAACAGAAGGAGGAATGCCGTGAGGGCGGTCGGGGGAAGGGGGAAGGGGTGCTGACGCTGAGTCGGCATGTTGGCCTCCGGTCCCGGGGTTCCTGCGGCGTTCCCGGGAGTTTGGAATCCGTCGGTAAGGCGCGTAGCTTCTGGAGGCAGGGAGGCATGGGCATAAGTCATGAGACAGGGCATGAGTCATAAGTCATGAGACAGGGCATGGCATGATGCATAAGTCATGGGGGGTGAGGCATGGCATGGTGCGGGGAGCTGCCGGTCTTGTCCGTGCAAGGCCGGCCGGCACTCAGGCTCCATGTCCCGGACGCGCCGGGGCTTCCGGCGAGATCCGGGTCCGGGAGGGGAGGCGGGTCGGGCGCGGGCTCCGGGGGGGGGTCCGGCGGGATCCGGCGGCGGGCGGGTCCGGCCGCGCTGGCGCTGGCCGGCGGCCGGAAATGCGCTGACTGGCAGACGGGTCCGGGTCCGCGGGCGCGCGCCGGGTTACCGGTTCAGGGCTTCCTCCGAGGCCAGGGCCCGCCGGAAGGCTTCGGCGGGCGGCTCCGTGCCCTTCCGGTCCCGTCCCCGTGTCCGCGGCCGGGGAGTCCGGTAGCGCGGAGCCGTCCCCGGGCATCGGGGTCCGGATGCCTGCGCGGGGCGTCAGGGCCTGGATGCCGAGAAGATCCTTTTCCGGCCCGAGAGATCCTCCGCGGGGGCCCTGGGCGTCAGCTTCAGTCCCGCGGCCAGCTCCTCCAGGGCGGGGAACTGGTCCGGCTGGCACTCGAGGAGAACGGTCCCCCCGCGCTTGAGCCTGTCCGGCGCCTGGGCGAGAAGGGGCCTGTACAGGGCGAGCCCGTCCGGTCCCCCGTCCAGCGCGGTCCCGGGCTCGTAGTCCCGGACGTCGGGCTCCAGGGAAGGGATGTCCCCGGTGGGGACGTAGGGGAGGTTCGCGCAGATCAGATCGAACGCGGGCGCCCTGAAGGGCGCGTCCATGAGGCTCCCCAGCACCGCGTTCACGCGGGAGCCCAGGCCCAGGGCGTCCAGGTTGCGGCGGGCCACCTCCAGGGCGGCCGGGGACACGTCCGACGCCTCGACGGAGGCTTCGGGCAGGTGCGTCGCCATCGCGGCGGCTATGGCCCCGCATCCGGTGCCCACGTCGCACACGTTCAGCGGGGAGCGCTTCTCCGCCGCGGCTATCCCAAGCGCCTCGTCCACCAGCCTCTCGGTCTCCGGGCGCGGGATGAGCACGTCCGCCGTGACCGCGAAGCGGAGAGCGTAGAACTCCTTCTCGCCCAGGATGTAGGCCGTCGGCTCGCGTTTGGAGCGGCGGCGCACCAGCTCCCGGTAGAGGTCGACCTCGCCCGGCTCGAGCTCGCGCTCGAAGCAGATGTAGAGCTTGACTCTCGGGAGGTCCAGGACCCTGCCGAGCAGCAGCTCGGCGTCCAGGCGGGGGGAGGCGATGCCCTTCGAGGCGAAGAATTCCGCGGTGACGGCCAGGATGCCGCCAACCGTCCAGATTGGAGGTTCACCCCGGCCCCGTCCGGTCAAGCTTCGCTTCCCCGGGCGAGGAGCCTCGCCTGGAAGAAGCTCCCCAGCTGGGCCAGAAGCTCGTCCAGGTCCCCGTCCATCACGGCCGGGAGCTTGTAGAGCGTGAGGTTTATGCGGTGGTCCGTCACCCGCCCCTGGGGGTAGTTGTAGGTCCTTATGCGTTCGGAGCGGTCGCCCGTGCCCACCATGCCGCGGCGCTCCTCGGAGATCTTCTTCTGCTGCTCGGAGCTCTTGATGTCCAGAAGCCTGGCCCGCAGGACCATGAGCGCCTTCTGCTTGTTCTTCAGCTGCGACTTCTCGTCCTGGCAGATGACCACCAGCCCCGAGGGGACATGGGTCACCCTCACCGCGGAGTCCGTGGTGTTGACGCTCTGCCCGCCGGGGCCGGAGGACCTGAACACGTCCACCTTCACGTCCTCTGGACGTATCTCCACCTCCACCTCCTCGGCCTCGGGAAGCACGGCGACGGTGCAGGCGGAAGTGTGCGTCCTGCCCTGGGTCTCGGTGACGGGGACCCGCTGGACCCTGTGGACGCCCGACTCGTGCTTCAGGACGCTGTAGACCCTGTCGCCCTCTATCATGAAGACGACCTCCTTGAAGCCCCCGGGGCCGTCGACGGAACTGGCCGACAGGAGCTCGCACTTCCAGCGCCTCCTCTCGGCGAACCTCACGTACATCCGGAACAGATCGCCGCAGAACAGGGCCGCCTCCTCGCCTCCGGTCCCGGCGCGGATCTCGACCACGGTGTTCTTGTCGTCGTTGGGGTCCTTGGGGAGCAGGAGGATCTTCAGCTCCTCCTCCCGGCCGAGCCTCTCCTGCTGGAGGGACTCGATGTCGGCGAGCGCCAGCGCCCGGATCTCCTGGGAGGGATCGCCCAGAAGCTCCCTCGCCCCCGCGAGCTCCTCGTCGGTCTTCACCAGGGCCTGCCAGCAGTCGATGATGCGGCCCATCTCCTTGTGCCGGCGCACCTGCTGGGAGTACTCCCTGGTGTTCTTGGCCGCCTGGGGGTCGGAGATGAGGGCCTCGAGCGCGGAGTGCTGCTCCTGGAGGGCCCTGAACTGCTCAAGCTGCGAGGCTTCTTCGAACATTGGCGCTGGTCCGGGATGGGGAAGTGCGGGCGGTGGTGGCAGCGGGGGAGGGCGGCTCCCCCGCCCGGCGGACGGGAGGCCTGCCCCGGCCGGTTCCGGATACTGAGCCGGGACGGCCCGGTCCGCAGTCGGCCGGTTCCGGATAATGAGCCGGGACGGCCCGGTCCGCAGTCGGCCGGTTCCGGATAATGAGCCGGGACGGCCCGGTCCGCAGTCGGCCGGTTCCGGATAATGAGCC
>JAISEQ010000135.1 GCA_031264045.1 Deltaproteobacteria bacterium | reverse complement strand
CCGTGGTCTCCCCCGAACGAAAGCCTCAGGAATCTCGCGGCACAGAAGATGGCCGCAAACATGACGTAGCCCGCCTGATAGCTGAGGAACACGAAAAGGAGCGGGACAAAGACCCGCGCAAAACCTCCTCTCCGGGAGGGGGGCGTTCCGGAGGACGATAGAGCGGGGCGCATGAGGAGGAGATATCCGAAAATCGCCACCAGCTGGCCGATAAGACCTCCGAACATGAGGAACCTGCAGAACCATCCCCCGACTACCCCCAGCGCCGCGAGCCAGGCAAGCCATCTGGGGAACCCCGCGAGCCTGCGCACCAGCACGTATATCGCACAGCCCGTCCAGGAAAGGACCAGGATCTCGAAGCCGCCCGATGCGATATACGCCGGCACCCCCCTGGCGGAAGAGTACATGGCGTACAGGATGTTCGTCCCGAAGGCATCGAAAATCCACCTGTGCAGGTTCATTATCCCGTATGTCTCGGCGTCCCCGTAGCCCATCCAGTAGCCCGCGAAGAAGGTCCATGAGTAGTAGTCGGCGCTCTGGGTAAGCCAGGGCTCCATTTCCCCGGAGGGCCAGAGGCTGCAGAACCAGAAAGCCAGGACGAACGCGAGCAGGGACACGACGACCGCCCACTCGCGGGCGGCCACGGCCGCACGGAGCGATTCTAACGCGGAAGGGCGCGCGGGATCGGCTTTCGAGGCGCGAAGCTCGGACGCCAACCTCCACAGCGCTCCGATGGCCCCCAGGGCCACGAACGCGGTAAGCGGCGTCTCGAAGGAACGGGTGAAAAAAGAAAGCCAGCGGCACGCCACGAAGGCTGCCGCCGCCCCCGCCGCGCAGCCGAGCATGCTTTCCGGTTCAGCCGCGTCCCCGGCCTTCACGGCCCTCAGGACGAGCCTGCCCCAGAAGTCCAGCGACAGGGAAAAGGCTAGGATGAAGGCCGCAGCTCCCGCGGCCGATACCGCCGGCATCAGAATCTCTCCCACAATCAGTACCCCCCTCCGGCCATGCCCGAACCGTATCCGGACCCCTCCCCGCCGGACCCGGCCGACGAGCCGGTTCCGGCATCTCCGGCGGCTTCGCCCCCCGGCCATTCCGTGCCCGGGAAAAGGCCATCGGCCCCGCCGCTCGCATCCTCCCCGGCCGTGTCCGGAAAAATCTCGACCGCTTCGAAGCCGTACCTGCAGACCGGGGGATTCTTCCTGTCCCAGGCCATGCCGTCGGATCGCGGGACGGGGGGAAGATCGGCAAAATCCAGCAGAAGGCTGATGTAGCCGCCGTGCTGCCATTCGGCCGGAGCACGTATCAGGAACTCGGAACCCTCGCGGAGAACGGCCTCGCCGAGGGGCGCGTTCGCCTCCCGCGCCGTAACGCCAGCACACGACGGATCCGTTCCGTCGCTCCCTGCGGCAAACGTTATCCTCACCAGAAGATCGTGCCCGACAAGCTCTTCGGGCGGCAGAAGCTTGATCCTCACGGCTCTCCTGTCAGGTCTCATCGTGTATCTCTCCAGGCTGGTGAAAGCGACGGCCCCGCCCCTCCTGAAGAGATTCATGTCATATCGGTACACCGTGAAATCAGGCGGAGAGGAGACGGCCCTTCCCTTGAAGAGGCCCGGATAGGACCTGTCGGAGTATACCGGAACCCCTCTTTCGGCGAACTTCAGATAGTCCTCGACGAATCCGCCGAAATACGTGCCGTTCAAAAAACCCACGCGCGCGATTCCTGAATACTGAGATATCACCATCGCGGCGAAGTTCCGGTCCAGACTCATGAAATCGAACAGCACGATGTCCTTGTCCCGGTCGTAGCGGAGCACGTCCCCCACCACCTCCGCCAGAGGAAGAAGCGATTTGACGTCATCTACCGCCGCCCGCGGTCCCGACGCGTTCCTGTATCCCGCATGCGGCACCGCGATCAAAGCCGCCGACAGGGCACAGACGGCCCATGCCGCGCGTGCGCTTTTGCGGAATGCCTCATGGATGGACGTCACCAGCAGCGCGGCAGGCAGAAACGACAGCGGAAGCGCCGTGAGTCCGACGAGCTTCCAGACCCTGTAGTCGTCCCCCTTCCACGCGAACGCGGCAAGATATGCTCCCAGGAGGAGAGCGAAAACGAGCGAAAGCGCCTTCAGCCCTGCCAGATCCCTTTCGGGGAATACCTTGACGCCGCGTCTCAGGGATACGGCGCACAGGACGGCCAGGGCGGCCAGAAACGCCGCCCACCACAGCCACGGCACGCCGGGCTTCGTTCCGAAAGGGCCGCCGTCGGCAATGAGAGGGAAACCCGCGAACAGCCCGGGATCCAGAAAATTCAGTCCGTAGCCGTCCTTCTGAACGGCGGCGGACACGGTCCTCCCGACCACCTGGGCCGCCACCTGGGGCGAGACGGCCGCGGCAAGGGCCGTCGCGGCCGCCACAGGCCAGGCGGCCTTCCAGACATGTCCGAGGACACGGAGCAGAAGCGCGGAGGAACCGTTCCGCACATGCCGGGCCCCTTCGGCGTCACCCCCGCCGGCAGCCGCGGCTGTTCCCGCCCGTCCCCCGGCTTCCGGCTCCCCCCCGCGGCCGCTCCACCCGAAGCTCATCTTCAGGAAGCCGATTCCCGCGCAGAGCGCCGCGAACATCAGATACCCGGCCTGGTAGCACATGAACAGATACAGGAGAGGGAAAAAGAGCCCCAGAAAGCCGGATCTCGGCGACGGAGGGGACCTTCGCCCCTCCAGCACCGCCCTGACCGCGGCCAGATAGCCGGGCACCGCGGCCAGATGCCCGTATGCCCCATAGAACGAGAGGAGCCAGAAAAACCAGCCGCAGGACACGCCCAGGGCCGAGAGCCAGGAGAGCCACCGGGGGAAACCCGCGGCCCTCCGGACCAGCCCGTAGACGCCTAAGCCCGTCCAGGCCATGAGCAGCATGGAGAATGCGGGAGCCGCAAGCCAGGCGGGCTCTCCCCGGGCGGAGGAGAACGAGGCGAAGAGGATGTTGGTGCCGAACCCGTCGAAAATCCACGGATGGTGGTAGGTTATCCCGTAGGTGGCGGCTTCAGTGTAGCCCATCCAGTAGCCGGCATGGAACACCCATGAATAGAGGTCCGCGCTCGGCACGAGGAATGGTTCCATGGTGCCCGACGGCCAGAGGCGGCAGAACCAGACGCCCAGCGCGAACGCGAGGAGGGCGGATACCACGGCCCATTCGCGGGCGGCCACGGGCGACCACGGGCCCCGTGCGCCCTCCCGGCGTGACGGGTCCCGGGCCCTCCGGGTCTCCTTCGCGATGTCCAGGACAGCCCCCAGGGCTCCCAGGCCCAGAAAGACTGCGAAGGGCAGCTCGAAGGCATGGGTGAAGGCCGAGCACCAGCGCGAGGCCACGAAGAGGACCGAGGCCCCGGCGAGGCAGCCGAGCAGGCTGTCCGGTTCCGCCGCGTCCCCGGCCCCCAGAGCCTTCAGGACGAGCCGGCCCCAGAAGTCCAGGGACAGCGAAAAGGCCAGGAAGCCGCCTGCGAAGAGGGCCGCGGAGAGGACAGTTGCGGTGATATGGCCCAAGCTTGAGATCCTCCCTGTCAGCGGCCGCCGGCTGCCCGGCCCCTTCCCCGGCCGCTCCTCCTGTAGGGACGGCGGAAGCCGCGCGTCCCACCTGGTGCCTGTCTCCAGGATCCGGATTCACGGCTCGCGTGCAGGGACAGGTCCCCGGCGCCCCGGGGGGGCGTCAGCCCCGCTCCCCCGCTTCCCCTATGACGCGAAATACCTCCGGACTTCCCCGCGAACTGGTCATTTTAGGATCCCGCAGACGTTTTGGCAACTGTCCGCCCGTCCCGCTCCCCGTCCCGGACAAGCCAGCCGCCGGGCAGGATCATCCCCCGGGATCTGCCTGCCTGGCCCGCCCGGTCCCTGGCCTCCGAGGCCCCCGAATCCGGCGGCCTCCGACCCCGCCCTGCGGGACAACTGTCTCCGGCGACATTCGGAACCGGCGGCGCGCGGCCCGGCCGCGGACCGCACGGGGCTCAGCCGCCGGCAACCGCGGACTCGGGGAAGTACCGGACGGAATCCTTCTTGAGCTCCTTCACGCTCTCCAGCACGCACCAGTCCTTCCCCCCCGTGAGCGCGGCCATCTCCTCGGCCATGTTCAGGAGCTCGCTCCGGCTCGCGGCGTGGATCATCGTATAGAGGTTGTAAGGCCAGCCGGGGGCCTCCGTGCGCTGGTAGCAGTGGCTCACGAAGGGGAGGGAGGCGAGCTTCCTGCCCGCCTCGGCGACCTCCTCCTCCCCGAAGCGCCACACCAGCATGGCGTTGGCATTGAACCCCGAGCGCTGATGCACCAGCACCGCCCCGAAGCGGCGGATGTAGCCCCGCCCGGTGAAGTCGCGGACCATGCCGATGACCTCGGCCTCGGTGAGCCCGAGCCTCGATGCTATCTCGGCGAAGGGCCGGGGGCTCAAGGGGAGATCGCCGCTCAGGGCATGCACCACGGCCTTCTCGGTCTCGGTGAGCCCTCTTCTTTCATGAATCGCTTCGTCTGTAGCCAAGTCCGTCCCCGTTCTGATATGTAGACGCTCCGGAGCCGTCCCGGCGCGGCAGCGGAGCGGTTGCCCGCAGACGTATCACCAGGCTATCCCTTTACCCGATTTCCGGCATCGGGTCAACGTCCCGACGTCCCGGGACGCCGGGGCCAGGAAAACCCCGCGGAGACCCCGCCTTCGAGGAAGCCAGCCGGCGCACGTCCGGGGGCACCCGTAAAGGAGAGTCAGTCCGAATGCGGCCACCCGACCGATGCGCGGGCACTCCATGATAATCCGTCAACAAATTCCATATCTTGACCCAGGTCAAGAGACCAGGAGCCTTTTGCGGATAAGCTTGACGCGCCGGGCCGGGTCGGCTCCCCCCCCGGCCGCCCTGCTCCCCGCACGGGACCGCCCCACGCCCTAACCCCGACATCCCGCCCCGCATCCGCACGGCCGCTGCCGCCGCCTGCCGCTCCGGCATCCCCTCCCGGCTTCCGGGACCCGCGCCGGGAATCCTGTCTCCGAAGGGCCTTCCCCCCGTCTCGCCTTGCCCGGGATAAGATGCTACAATGCCTATTGCCTTTTCCGCCTCGGTCCCAACCGAAAGCCAGGACAGTAATGATCGGCATCTCCAAGCTTTACTGCGGCACGGTCGAACCCTCGGACGTCCTCCGCTACGGAAGGAAGTCCGCCGCGCTCCCGAGCCACCTCCTCCAGTTCTCGGAGGACAAGAAACCGGTCGTCGTCTGGAACGTGACCAGGGCCTGCAACCTGAGCTGCCTCCACTGCTACGCCTCGGCCACAGCAGGCAGGGCGGCCGACGAGCTTGACCCCTCCGAGGCCTCCGGGCTGGTCCGGAGCCTCAACGGCTACGGCGTGCCGGTGATCCTGTTTTCGGGCGGCGAGCCGCTCATGCGGCCCGACGTCTTCTCCCTCATAGAATCCGCCGTCAGGGGAGGCTCCCGCGCGGTCCTCTCCACCAACGGCCTGCTCCTCACCCCCGAGTCCGCCTCTAGGCTGGCTGGCATAGGCCTTTCCTACGTGGGCATCAGCCTGGACGGGCTCGAAGAGTGCCACGACGCCATGCGGGGCGTCCCGGGCGCGTTCCGCGGAGCCGTGGCGGCCGTGGAGACGGCCCAGAAGGCCGGGCTCAAGGTGGGCCTGAGGCTCACCCTGACCAGGAGCAACCTGGCCGACATCGACGGGATCTTCGATCTGATGGAGAAGAGAGCCATCCCGAGGGTCTGTTTCTACCACCTGGTCGACACCGGAGCGGGGCCCAGGCTCGCGGCCGAGACCCTCTCGCATGCCGAGACCAGGGCCGCGATCTCCAAGATCTGCGACAGGACCAGGGACATGTTCGCCAGGGGCCTCAGTCCCGAAGTGCTCACCGTAGACAACCAGGCCGACGGCCCCTACATCTGCATGAAGATGAAGGCCGAGGGCAGGGCGGAGGACGCCGCGAAGGCCCTGGAGCTCCTGAAGCTGAACGGCGGCTCCAGTTCGGGCCACGGGATAGGCTGCGTCTCCTGGAACGGGGACGTGCATCCCGACCAGTTCTGGAGGTCGGTGACGCTGGGAAACGTCCGCGAGAAGCCGTTCCCGGCCGTCTGGAACGATCCCTCCAATGCCCTCCTCGCGAAACTGAGGGACAAGAAGGCGAATCTCAAGGGACGCTGCCGCGACTGCGGGTACCTCGCCGTCTGCGGCGGCGGCCTCCGGGCCAGGGCCGCCCATGCCACCGGAGACTTCTGGGCGCCCGACCCAGCCTGCTACCTCACCGATGCCGAGATTGGCCTTCAGGGTCAGGGGGCGCCTCTTGCGGCCGGTGTCTAGGGGCACGGAGGAAGGCGCCCTCCCGCCCCCGAGACTGGTGGCCTGGGAGACCACCAGGGCCTGCAACCTGGCCTGCCGGCACTGCCGGGCCGAAGCCATGGAGGGACCCCAGCCCGGAGAGCTTTCCGGCTCCGAGGCGGAGAAGATGATCCGTCAGATCGCGGAATGGAAGCCCTCCCCCATACTTATCATGAGCGGCGGAGAGCCCCTGATGCGCCCGGACGTCTTCGATCTCGCGGCGCTTGCCAGGGACCTGGGCGTCACGGCGGTCCTCTCCACCAACGGGACGCTCGTAGACGCCGAGAGCTGCCGGATGATCAGGAGGACGGGACTGAAGCGCCTCAGCATGAGCCTGGACGGCCCCGACGCCACCAGCCACGACTCCTTCCGGGGAGTCCCGGGCTCCTTCGCCGCCCTTTCCGCCGCTTCCGCGCTCCTCCGCCGCGAGGGCATACCCTTCCAGATAAACTCCACCGTGACGCCGGGCAACCTGGGCCGTACCGAGGACATGCTGGCCACCGCCAGGGAGCTCGGGGCCGTGGCCTTCCATGTCTTCCTGCTGGTCCCCGTCGGCCGCGCGAGGGACTGGGACGAGGCGTTCCTGGCCCCGGAAGCCTACGAGACCGCCCTGAGGCGCCTGAAGTCCCTGGAGCCCAGCATGGGCTTGGAGTTCAAGGCCACCTGCGCGCCCCAGTACCAGCGTATCGGACGCGAGACCGGCTCCTTCTCCCCCAGGAGCGGGAAGGGCTGCCTGGGGGGCCAGGGCTTCATGTTCGTGGGCCACGACGGGACCTGCGGCGCGTGCGGCTACCTTCCCGTTTCCGCCGGGAGCCTCCGGCGGCGGGACATAAGGGAGATCTACGCCGGCTCACCGCTGTTTCAGGCTCTCAGGGACAAATCCCGCTACCGCGGAAAGTGTGCCAGCTGCGAGTACTGGTCCATATGCGGCGGATGCAGGGCACGAGCGCACGCCGCTGGAGACTGGCTGGGCGAGGAGCCCCTCTGCCCCCACGTGCCCGGAACCAAAGCCGGATCCGGCCCGGCCCGCGGAGGCCGCCCCCAGGGACTGACGCCCGCCCGAGGTGCCGGCCCCGACTCTCCGGCGCTCCGTTCCGCAGGGGATCCGTCGTGACTGCTGACCCCCGGCTGAACGAGTCCGAAAGGCTCATATTAAACTCCATCCAGGACGGCTTCCCGGTCGAGCCCAGGCCCTACGCGGCGCTCGCGGCCCGCCTGAGCCGAGAACACGGCCTAGCAATATCCGAGGAGGAGGTGATCGAGAGCGTCCGGAGCCTCAAGGACCGGGGCTACATAAGACGCCTCGGCGCCGTCTTCAACTCCCGGCCGCTCGGCTACATGTCCACCCTCTGCGCCGCCAGGGTCCCGGACGACCGGGTGGAGTCCTTCGGCCGGCTGGTGAGCTCGTATCCCCAGGTGACCCACAACTACGTCCGCTCCAATCCCCTGAACGTCTGGTTCACGTTCTGCTACGCCCTCCCGGAGGAGCTGGACGGCTTCCTCGCCGACCTGAGAAATGAGACCGGGATAGACGAGATATACGAACTCTCTTCCAGGAAGATATTCAAGATCCGTGCCGTCTTCAGCCTCTCATGAGACTTCGGGACGGCCCCCCCCGGAAGGCCGCCTCCGGCACGGGAGCCCGCCGTCCCCGTGCCCCGGGCCCCCGCTGCCCGCCCCGAGAGCCCCGGGTGCCCCGTCAAATCCCTTGCATTCTCCGGCCGGATATATTAAAGTCCTCCTGTTTGCCAGGGCAGAGACTTCTGTCTTGTGGGCGGTTAACTCAGCGGCTAGAGTGCCATCCTCACACGGTGGAAGTCGGAGGTTCGAATCCTCTACCGCCCACCATCAAACACTTTCCGTACATGCCGAAGTGGTGGAATTGGTAGACACGCCATCTTGAGGGGGTGGTGAGGAAACTCGTGCCGGTTCAAGTCCGGCCTTCGGCACCAATAGCCTTTTTCAGCCTCTTTTGCGGAGGCTTGAAATCTTCGAAAACCCGGCTAGATCCTAGGGATCAGCCGGGTTTTTCATTTTCGGAATCTTTCGAATCAGTCGTTGACAACCGTACTGTCGCGCGGTATCCTGCGCGGTATCTCCTCCCGGATTGACCGGGATACCGCGCGAGGTTACCCATGCTCACCCATAAGATGATAGAGAACGCGGCTCCGCAGGAAAAGGCGTTCAAGCTGTATGACGGCGGCGGGGTCGGTCTCTACCTGGAGGTGAAACCGACAGGCAGCAAGCTGTGGCGGCTTCAGTATACGTTCCGGGGCCGCAGGTTGCTCAAGGCTCTGGGAGCGTTTCCTGAAGTGAGTCTTCAGAGCGCTCGCGCAACTGCCGTGACATTCAAGAAGGAAATCGCCGACGGCGTGGATCATGAAGCGAACAGGTGTTCAGCGGATTCGACTTTCGAACGCGTTGCCCGTGACTGGGCGGCGAAGTTTCTTCCCGGCCTGGCCGTGAAGACCGCCAGGAAAAACTTGACCAACCTGGAACAGAAGATTCTTCCGCATGTGGGTTCTCTTCCACTGAAAAAAATCACGCCTCCAATCATCCTGAACGAGGTGCTCAAGCCGATAGAGGCCCAGGGCCACATCGAGAGTCTCTACAGGGTGAAGACCGTTCTGAGCCAGATCTTCCGCTACGCGGTTGCCAACGGGCTCATGGAGCGGGACTTCACTCTCGATCTGAAGGGGGCGTTCCCTCCCCTAAAAGTCGAGCACCGCGCCGCCGTGACCGATCCCGTGGAATTGGGACGCCTTCTCAAGGCCATTGATTCCTTCCATGGTTCGCCCGTGGTGGGTTACGCCCTGAAAATCCTTCCCTATGTCTTCGTCCGTCCCGGCGAACTCCGGAACGCCGCCTGGAACGAGGTGAGCCTGGACGAATCCCTCTGGCGGATCCCCGCCGCCAGGATGAAGATGCGGAACGCCCACGTCGTCCCGCTGGCGTCCCAGGTCAAAATCCTGTTCACGGAACTCAAGGAGCTGACCGGACAGGGCGAATATCTTTTCCCCGGAGCCAGGACGAGGGTACGCCCGATATCGGACGTGGCAATGCTGGCCGCCCTGCGCAGGATGGGGTACGAGCCGAAGGAGATCTGTCCCCACGGCTTCAGGACCACGGCCTCGACCCTGCTCCACGAGAAGGGATACCCCTCGGAATGGGTCGAGGCCCAGCTGGCCCACCGGGACTCCAACGCGGTCAGGGCCGCGTACAACCGGGCCGAGCACCTTCAGGACCGGATCGGGATGATGCAGGAGTGGGCCGACTACCTGGACTCCCTGCGGACCGGGTGACCGAGCAGCGTCACCGCCTCGCGGATGTCCTTCGCCTTGGCGGGGACGTGGCCGCCTTCCAGCTGAATGCCCGCCTTGCGGTCGGCCACCCACTGGTTGACGGCGTTGAGCGACCACGCCTTGTTCCTGCTTCCGATGAGATACGAGCCGGGGAACAGCCCCCGCTTCATGTAGTCGTATACGGTGGTCAGGCCGAGCCCGGTAATCGAGCAGACATGTCTTGCCCGTATCAGCCTGTCGGGCACCAGGCGGTCGATGTCGCTCATCTAGTCCTCCTCGTCGGCGGGCAGGGCCGCCTCCATCATGTCTATTACTGTCAAAATGAGGTCCTGGGAGTCAGACACTCCGTAGATCCAGAATTGGCTTTCAAGTTTGATATCAGCCTGTACCAGGTCCTTAATCCACTGCCTCAGCATCTCCACTGGTATCTCCACGGTCATCTAGTCCTCCTTCTTATTCTGGCTGCCCATGCCCCTCCGCACGTTCACGGCATATTCCAAGTTATGGATAGCCAGCCACGCGCGGGCCAGCTCGGGGCGTCCGGGCCCTATCTCCGCGTTCAGCCTCTTCTGTGTGACGCCGCTCTTGAACGCCAGAGCCAGGTTGTCCGGCTCGCAGTTCAGCATGTCCCCGTCCAGGTGGAGGATCATCGCGCCC
>JAISEQ010000462.1 GCA_031264045.1 Deltaproteobacteria bacterium | reverse complement strand
CCCCCACCGCCCTTCAGCCTGCCGGACCGCCTCCACACCCACCGATCCCGACCCGGCCATCCGCCCCGCTCCCCGACTTTTCCCCGTCTTCCCGCCCCGCGCGGGAGCTCCGAGCCCCGGGCGGTACCCTGCTCCTGGCAGATTGGCGTGACTTCACGACATCTCCCGGCATGTCGGCATCTCGGGGGGGTGTACAAATCCCGGATGATTTGCTATAAGTAGTGTTTTTTCAGGCCGCACAACACTGACGCTCCTCCGGGCCGGGACCAGGTCCGGATCCGGGGCAGGGCCGCGCGTTCCATGGGTCTACGTGCCCCGCAGGCTCCGCCCGGTGCCTTCCCGGGCTCATGGACCGACCGGAGAGAGCGCAGGGGCCAAAACAGGAACCATGACAGGACACGTCCTCATAATCGACTACGGCTCCCAGGTCACCCAGCTCATCGCCCGCAAGACCCGATCGCTCGGCTACTACGCGGAGATCCTGCCCGCCGGCCTCCCGTTGGACGGGCCCCTGGCCCAGAAGCCGGGCGCCCTCATCCTCTCCGGAGGCCCCGCCAGCGTGGACGAGCCCGGCGCACCCGCCCTGGACCCGAAGCTCCTGGACGCGGGCGTCCCGATCCTCGGCATCTGCTACGGCATGCAGCTCCTGGCCAAGGCCCTGGGCGGAAGGCTCACGCGGGAGGCCCACGGCGAGTACGGCCCCGCCGAGCTCACGGCCACTCGCGACTCCCCGCTCTGGAAGGCCATGAACGGCTCGGGGAGGCTCCGCGTCTGGATGAGCCACGGCGACAGGGTGGAGACACCCCCCCCCGGCTTCGACGTGACGGGACGGACCCCCGATCTGCCCGTGGCCGCCATGGAGGACAGGGCGAAGAGGATCTTCGGGTTGCAGTTCCACCCCGAGGTCCACCACACCGAGAACGGCACGGAACTCCTGAAGGCCTTCCTGGAAGAGGCGGGCCTTCCGGACGGCTGGAGGATGAGCTCCTTCGCCAGGGACGCCGTTGACGAAATCAAGTCCGCTGTAGGCCCCGAGGGCAGGGTCCTGTGCGGCCTCTCGGGAGGGGTGGACTCCACCGTATGCGCGGCCCTTCTGGCCCGGGCCATAGGGTCCCGGCTCCACTGCGTGTTCGTGGACAACGGGCTCCTGAGGCAGAACGAGGCTGCGGAGGTGGCCAGCTCCTTCAGGACCCTTTACCCGGATCTGGACCTTACGGTGGCGGACGCGGGTGAAGAGTTCCTCGCCAGGATCGAGGGCGTCTCCGACCCGGAGAAGAAGCGGCGGGCCATCGGCCACACCTTCATAGACGTCTTCAAGAGGGAGGCCGCGAAACTGGGCCGCCTGGACTTCCTGGCCCAGGGCACCCTGTATCCCGACGTCATCGAGTCCATCTCCCCGCAGGGCCCCTCGGCCCTGATAAAGAGCCACCACAACGTGGGAGGCCTCCCTGCGGAGCTCGGCTTCACACTCATCGAGCCGCTGAAGTACCTTTTCAAGGACGAGGTCCGGGAGCTGGGCGCCGAGCTGGGGGTGCCGGACGAGCTCCTGTGGAGGCACCCCTTCCCCGGTCCCGGGCTCGCCATCCGCATCATAGGCCCGGTGGACCGGGAGTCCCTGGCGCTCCTGAGGAAGGCCGACGCCATAGTCCGCGAGGAGCTCAAGGCATTCGGCCTCGACAGGAGCGTCTGGCAGGCCTTCGCCGTGCTCCTGAACGTCCGCAGCGTGGGCGTCATGGGGGACGGCCGGAGCTACGGACGGGCCGTGGCGGTTAGGGCAGTCACGAGCGTGGACGCCATGACCGCCGACTGGGCGAGGCTTCCCGACGAGCTTCTCGCCCGCTTCTCCTCGCGCATCATAAACGAGGTCCAGGGGGTGAACCGGGTCCTCTACGACATCTCCCCCAAACCTCCCAGCACCATAGAGTGGGAGTAGTCCGGGGATGCCCGGGAGCCGGGGGGCGGCCAGGCCGTGCGCTCCCCGCTCCGGGCAGGCGGAACGGATGCGGGGCCGCGGGCCGTCGTTGGCGCATCGGCCCGGAAGGGTTCTGAGGGGTCCGGCCTCCGGCCCGGCCCCGGCCCTGCGGCTCCGGCGCACGTCCGGGCGGCCGGGCCGCGAGCACGTCCAGGAGACAGGCGTCCGGCAGGCCCAGACATGCGGGGGCCCGAGGGCGCGACACATCATGCGCCGTCCCAGCGGGGCGGGGAGGTCCAGATGAGCCAGGCCGGAAACGTCAGCTTGACCAGGGTGCGGCCGGCTGCCGCCCCCAAGAGGAGCGTCCGAAGCGCGGGCCACGGGGCCAACAAGAACATAAGCGACGAGAACCAGGGCTACCTGGAGTCCGCGCGGAACAACGACCTGAAGTTCATCTTCATAACCGGGGGCGTCATCTCGTCCCTGGGCAAGGGGGTGGCCGGGGCCGCGCTGGGGTGTCTTCTGAAGAGCATGGGCTACACCGTGTCCATGCAGAAGCTCGACCCATACCTGAACACCGACGCAGGCACCATGAACCCCCTCCAGCACGGGGAGGTCTACGTGACCGACGACGGATCCGAGACCGACATGGACCTCGGCCACTACGAGAGGTTCCTGGACGTGCACCTGCCCCCCAACTCCTGCTTCACCTCGGGCTACGTATACTCGAGCGTCTTCGAAAGGGAACGGGAGGGCACCGAGGGGGAGTACCGCGGCAAGACCATCCAGATTGTGCCCCACGTGACGGACATGATAAAGCACATGATCCTCCGGAAGATCCAGTCCCGGGCGCAGATCATCATGGTGGAGATAGGCGGCACCGTCGGCGACATCGAGGGCCTCCCGTTCCTGGAGGCCGTCCAGGAGCTCCGGGGGGATCTTCCCGCGAGAAACACCCTTTCCATACACCTCACCTTCCTCCCCTACCTCAAGAGCTCCGGGGAGACCAAGACCAAGCCCACCCAGCACTCCGTCAAGGAGCTCCGCGCCGCCGGTCTCCGCCCCGACATCATAGTCTGCCGCAGCGACGAGGAGGTGACCGAGGACACCCGCCGCAAGATAGCCCGAACCTGCGGGCTCCGCTTCGACTGCGTCTTCGAGTCCAGGCACCTGGAGCACGTCTACATGCTCCCCGAGCACCTGGCGGACCAGGGTCTCCCGGAGAAGGTCTGCGAGATACTGAACCTCTCCTCCGAGCCCATAGACATCGCCCCCATGATGGAATTCACCCGGGGCCTCCGCGAGCTGAATGACTCCGTGCGCATAGCCGTGGTGGGCAAGTACGTGGACCAGGAGCAGTCCAAGGCCCCCGCCGCCACCGGCAGGCGCAACACCTACTACGAGTCCTACAAGTCCGTTACCGAGGCGCTGACCCACGCCGGCGTGAGGCTCGGGCGCTCGGTGGACATCGTGCACTTGGAGGCGGACGACCTCGCCGGTCCCGGCGCCATGGAGAGGGAACTCGGGCGCTGCGACGGCATACTCGTTCCAGGCGGCTTCGGGGAGCGCGGGACCGAACTCATGATGGAGGCCATAGGCACGGCCCGCACGGGCGGCAAGCCCTTCTTCGGCATCTGCTTCGGACTGCACCTGGCCATAGTCGAGTACGCGAGAAACGTCCTGGGCAGGGCAGGGGCCACATCCGAGGAGCTGAGGAGCAGGGACGAGCCGGACGCCCAGGACTTCATCTACTTCATGGAGAGCTGGTTCAGCTACAGGACGGCCCACCTGATCCGCCGGGAGCGCGACGACGACATAGGCGGGACCATGCGCCTGGGGCTCCAGCCCTGCTTCCTGAACCCCGGCACCAGGGCCTTTTCCGCCTACCACGAGATCCACAAGGAGGCCCGCCGCCGCGGCTGGGAGACCAGGCGCACCGAGGCCTACGTCTACAAGGCGCCGCCCCTGACCGAGGCCCACGAGTGCTTCAGCTCGGCCTTCAGCCTGGAGCTGGATCCGGTTGACCTGGACGATCTGTCCGAACGGGCGGCCCGGGCCGGGCGCATGACCGTATACGAGCGCCACCGCCACCGCTACGAGATAAACCCCGTGTTCCACGAGGCCCTGACCGCCGAGACGGGCGGCGACCGCTTCGTCATAAGCGGCGAGGCCCCTGACATGCCCGGCAGGGAGCTGGACGCCGCGCCGGACATCCCCAAGATCATGCCGCCCAGGATAGTGGAGATAATGGAGCTGGAGAGGCACCCGTGGTTCCTGGGCTGCCAGTTCCATCCGGAGTTCCTCTCGAGGCCGCTCAAGCCCCACCCCCTCTTCCACGGCTTCGTGAAGGCCGCGATCGGGTACAAGGCGGGACGGTAGCGGGCCGGGTCCGGATCCAGGAACCGGAAGGGGAGACTCCGGAACGGTTAGGGGAGATCAGAGTCCGCCCTGCGGCACGGATCTCATTATGGCCTCCGCAAGCACGTCCGCCGCCAGCGCCCCCAGCCAGCTCTCCCCGCAGGAGGGGCCGCCGCCGGTCGCGAGGGCGAAGACCGTGTCCCCGTCGAACAGGAGATGCGCGGGGTAGATGGTCCTCGCCATGCCAGCCGAGGCCATCCTGGCCAGACGCAGGGAGCCCAGCCTTCCCAGGGGCGCGTTGGTGGCTACGACAGCCAGGGTCGTAGCCTCGGTGACGCCGCCCGCCTTGCCGTCGGCCGCGCCGTCCCCGACCAGGGGAACCATCCGCTCGAGCATACCCATTATCTGATCCCGATCCGCCAGACCGCCTCCCGGCAGCCTCGCGCCGGAAAGGATCCGGCCCGTATGGCGGTCCGTCACGCTGCCCAGCGGGTTCGCGACCGCCAACGCCGCGAGCTGGAGACCGGAGGGTAACTCCACCCCGAAAAGACCGATCCCGGAGGGGCTGTACAGCTCCGGCCCCGCGATCCTGCCCGAGCATGCCGAGACCCCCGCCCCGTGCGGCCCTCCCGGCAGCGGGGCTTTCGAGGCGCCCGCGGCCGCCCTGTACCCGGTGCCTTCGTCGGGGAGAGACCCTCCGGACAGGTTCCCGGGGTAGTCGAAGATGACCGCCGCCGACACGATAGGGACCCTGAGCGAACCGATGTCGAATCCGATGCCCTCCTCCGCGAGGTACCTGGCCACCCCGGAGGCGGCGGCGAGCCCCAGGGCGCTCCCGCCCGCGAGGCACACCCCGTGGACCTGGCCGGTCAGGCCCTCCGGCTTCAAGGCCTCGGTCTCCCGGCTCCCGGGCGCGAAGCCCGGAGTCCAGCACGCCCCTACGGCACCTTTCGGGGATATGACGACCGTGCAGCCTGTCCCGGCAGACGCCTCCTCGGCGTGGCCGGCAAGGATGCCAGCCACCTCGCTAATCGTAATCTCGCGCATAAGCCTTCCTCCGGAAATTCCCGATCCTGAACGAAAAATCCAACAGACCCGGACGACTGGACCCTACAGCAGGCCTGGACGACCTGACACGAAATGACCGCAGCGTGACCATGTTCTGTAACGGATTATAACAAAGTCCGCGACAAATTTATAGAAAGCCCATGTTCCGCAGGCAATGTCCACCCGGGCCGTGAAGCCGGTCAACTTGACTCGTCGTGTGGATGCGCATATCCTTGCAGGTGCGGATGAACATGAAATCACAGTTGCAGATGGACTGGAACTGCGGTTTCATTACGGGCTGGGAGCGCGAAAATTCGGATTTCAGGATAGAACGACATAATTGATTCCACTGCTCCCCCCCCTCCACCGGTGAAGTCGATTACCCCACGAGAGAGGGGGGCCATAGCTCTCCGGATGGCATGGTCAGCTCGGGCGCAAAAAAGGATCATGGCAAAGCTCACCCCATGCTGACCCCTCAGCAGGGCTGCCGGCCCGGAAGATTCTGTTTTTGTCCAATTTTCTGTCTGTCTCCTAACTGTCGAGTTCCGGTCGGGGCGGTGGGACCGGCTCCGGAGAATCACGCCCCGTCGGGGACTCAAGCCACCAGTCTGAGCCTCTAGAGCGCACGGCGGAAGGCGTGTGCCCTGAAGACGTTCAGGCCGCCCATCTTCATGCAGTTCACGGCCTTCAACATGCGGTCGCCCCGGACTCTCAGCCGCCCTTCACGCTCCTTTTGAAATCGCTGTTGGAGGACTCGCATCCGTTGCGCTGCCTGGCCTTCGCGACTTTCTCCGGCAGCACGTTCCAGGCGCGGTTCCTGGCCGCCTCTAGGCCGGACAGCCTGTACCTCATCACGCAGGCGCTCCGCTTCCCGATCTTCACGGGACACCGCCCCCTGCACGGGCAGACCGGCAGACGGCCCTGTCGAGATGGACGTTACAGGCGTTCCCTCCCCTGCACGCCGTCGCCGCGGCCTTCTGCCCCTACGGGCACTCGGTCACGGCGCCCGCCTCGTCGGTCCTGAAGTCCGCGAGCGTGTACGCCGACTCGTCTTTCGTCCCGTTCAACCCCGAGGGATCCTTCAGCCCGCCGTGCACCGAGGTGACGACGTCCGTGCCGCGCTCCGCGACGATCTCGCAGGTGTGCGGGGTGTTTGTCGACGAGGATGACCTCCAGGCGGATGCCCGTTCGAACTCCGTGTTGAAATCGTCTGTGCTCGATCGAAAATCATGAATGAAAATTATGAACATGAATAATGACGGAAACAATGCCAAGCACTTATATTTAAAACCAATCATTAATATTTATGGACTGTTGAAAATTCTGCGGGAGTCATCCGGGAGTCAGGATAACTGCTAACGCACGTGTCACCTGTTGAGGGTTTCATTAACGATGTCTGGGCGGCCCATGAAGGAGAAACGTCAGGCGGCGAGAGGGATATTGAAGAACCGAAGCGGCGCGGCCCCGGCACCTGCAAGCGTCATGCGGCCCGGTCCCCCCACAAGACCAAACAGCTGGAAAAAATAGGAGCGGAACAGACGGGCACGGGACCGGCAGGGGCCTCCCTGCCCCCCGGGATGCTCCCAGGCGGGGCCGGAAGGCCCGCTTCCGGAAAAAGGATACTGTTTTCCGTGGGCCGGAGCCCGCTGTTCCGCGCACCGGAGCCCGAAGCCACGCCCGCCCCGGAGGCCGGCAGGGCAGCGACCGGCGGAGCTGCTCGCCCTGATATGCAAGGGCAGGGAGAGGCCCCGTGCGTCCCGTCAGAGGGTAACGACAGGCTTTATCAGATCACGGGGCTTGTCCTTCATGAGGTAGAGGCCCTTCTCGATGTTCTCGAAGCCCTGCATGCGGTGGGTGAGCAGTATGGAGACGTCCAGCTTGCGGTACTGGAGCAGGTTCGAGAGGTACTCCATGTTCTTGCGTCCGCCGGGCATCAGGCCTCCCACGATCCGGATGTGGCCCATGCCCACTCCCCAGTCCAGCCTGGAAATCTTGATGTAGTCTCCGGAGCCCAGGTAGTTGACGTTGGAGATGATGCCGCCGGGCCGTACGAGCTTCAGGGCCTGCTCGAAGGCGTCCAGGTTTCCGCCCGCTATGATCACCTTGTCCACGGGCTTCTGGGAGTTGGCCTCCCGGATCTGCTGGACGATGTCGCCCTGCTTGTAGTTGATGACATCGGTGGCCCCGTACTTCCGAGCGGCTTCCTGGCAAATCTCCCTCGACCCCACGGCGAATATCCTGCCCGCGCCCCTGAGGTTCGACCCCGCGACTGCCATCAGGCCCACCGGGCCGATGCCTATCACGGCCACGGTCTCCCCGTAGGCCACCTCGGCGTTGTCGGCGCCGTGGAGACCTGTCGGGACCATGTCGGAAAGCATGACGCCCTCCTCGACGGGCACGTTCTTGGGGAGTATGGCCATGTTCCCGTCGGCCTCGTTCACGTGGAAGAACTCGGCGAAGACCCCGTCCTTTATGTTGGAGAACTTCCAGCCGCAGAGCATGCCGCCCGAGTGCTGGGAAAAGCCCATCTGGGCCTCCACCGACTCCCAGTCCGGAGTGATGGCGGGTATGATCACGGTGTCCCCCGGCTTGAAGTCGCGCACGAGCGGGCCGACCTCCACCACCTGCCCCACGGCCTCATGGCCCAGGATGAGATCCTTCCTCTCCCCGATTGCCCCTTCCCAGACGGTGTGGACGTCCGAGGTGCAGGGAGAGACGGCCAGAGGTTTGACTATGGCGTCCTTGGGTCCGCAGGAGGGCTTATCCTTCTCAATCCAGCCCACCTTGTTCAGACCAAGCATTGCAAAACCCTTCATGACTTACCCCTTCCCACAGCCGCCGGGAGGCGGCGCCGAGCGGCCAGAGGCCGCGAGTGTGTGCTAATAAATATATCAGAACCCCCGGGGGCTGTCTAATATCCGCCAGAAGACAGCTGGCCATGCGGCATTCGAGAAACACGTTCCAGGTGCCGCAGGGCAAGTCTCAAGGAGGGCCATCGGAACCGCGCCCGGAAGTCCCCTCCGGGCTGGTGTCTGCCTGAGTCCCTCCACCTCGCCGGGTACACCCCCGGAGGTGAGAAGCGGCACCCGCCGCCCGCTGGGCAGGCTGAGGGAACTGGGGGACAACAGGAAGGATACGGAGAAACTGCGAGAATCCGGCGGAAATCCGAATGTCTCGGCCTGGAGCCGGGCGGGGAGAACGGAGTCCTCAGAATCGAACACCATATTGGAATGAGAAAATCCGGCGGATTCCGTAACTTCCGCTCGCTTCAGCCACTGGCGAACCTTCCGGAACGGCTCAACCCGACCGGCACAACAGCGCCGAAAACCGGATCGGCTTTCCAGAGCCTTCAATCCTGAACCGCCCCCCATAATCACGGAGGACCCGGCGGACCCTCACCGGCAAAAGCCGCCCGTCCCGACCGAGCCTCAAAATGCGGACAGAACGTCCTGGACACCGGAAATGCAGATCAGAAATCTCAGCTCGGGATTGCCCCCATCCCTGTTCCCTCAATGCCGCCGCCTATCGTCTGCCGCCGCTGAGACCCGCCGGGACCCGGCAGACCCCGTGACTGCACCAGTAGTTAAAGCTCAGGACATGTCCGATCCGCAGTCTAAAGCCGACAAGCCCGACATCGGCATCACCGTCTGCGGCCCGGCAAGATCTCCTCGTCCCCGCCCGCAACGGGACGACCGGCTTCGTCACCTCAACCTGGAACCTGGCATGTCCAGCTGATTCCGAGCTCAGCGAAACCAACGGAGAGTGCCGCCAGCGGGGGCAACCCCTCTCCCTTGTCCCCCCCCCTCTCTCCCTCCCCATCATCATCTTTTTCTTCATGTCAGTTCGAAAAGAAGCCGACTCATGCTACCCTGCCGATCAACTCGCGCTCTCACGGGATCAGGTCCGCCTGCCATACCACCTCAAGTTCAGCCGTGGGAGTCGTCCGCTCCTGACGGTTCCTCCTCGCCCCCTGGGCGCGGACCGAGATTCGGTGGAATAGGAGGCGGAAAACGTCCTCTAAAATCTCCAGGAGCCGGCCTCAGCGCGATCTTCCCTCACCGTCTCCGCTCAGAAAACAACGCTTGACCGCCAGCTCCCTTCCCTTCCCGTCCCTTCCCTTCCCTTCCCTTCCCTT
>JAISEQ010000068.1 GCA_031264045.1 Deltaproteobacteria bacterium | reverse complement strand
CTGAAGGGCGGTGGGGGGACCGATGGAGGGGGAGCGGAGTCCGGTGGAGGGAGGTGCCAGAAGTGGCGGGGATGGTGTCTTGGAGCATTGGGGCGCGACAGGGTTGCCCGTAAGCGGTCAGGCGGCCTCGGACGCTCCCGGGAGGGCGGCGGGTTCGGGCATCGGGCCGTTCGCGGGCGGAGCTTTCCGGAGGGATGGGGAATAGGGACGGGGGTTCTGCCCGGGGGATCCGGCCTGGCAGGTTGGGGGAGGAGGCGTTGCCGCCGGGCGGGAGCGGAAGGGCTCCCTGCAGGGGCTGGAGGGGAAACGGGGCTTGAGGGTTGCGGCCGGCGGTTCGGGAGGAGGGCTTATGAGGGGGAACTGCCATTTCGGTGTGCCCGGGCTTCCGTTCGGGAAATCGCGGGTCGATGACGGATGTCCGCGTTCGGCGGAGGGGCTGAAGGACTGGAACCGTATGTGGGCCGGTCCGTTCAGAAGGGGCTGTCATCAGGTCATTCTGCAGTACCAGGCTAATCCCCCCATTCGGCCGTCAGGCGATTCGGCACTGCGCCTCGCCTGTCAAGGGAGCCGCCTCTCCGGCTCCCTTGCATGTCCATGATGTACGCGGCTTGGCCGATTTCCTGCGGGGACATGAGGATATATTCGCGTCTCGTCCCCCCTATCGCCTCGGGGAGCTTGACTCTTCTCGGCTCTCGTGTTCTGCGGGAGATCGCGGGGTCGGTCCCGCCTCCGCGCCGGAGCGGACGTCCGCCACGGGAACAGGAAAGGGATTCTCCGCCCTGGAGGAGGCGGTCATGGAGATCTGGATCTCTGGCCAGATTCCGCGCCACGGAACGTTTCGGAAAATTGTAAGCCTTGAATGGACCGTCAGATCTTGAAGGGACTGTTCATTTCTGGCACAGTTAAAACAGCATCCGTGAAACAGACAAGCTGGAACTTTTCCGCATGTTCCCTCTGACTATTAGGCCTTACTGGTAAAAAATATAAATCGTTCCGTCTGTTTTTGGAGTTACAGTTTTGGCGCAGTCGGCCAGAGTCTTCAGTGACGTTGACATCAGCAATCGCCTTGAACAATGTATGATGCATGCCATCACGCATCTTCATATGATGTCACTGGCATGATAGACAGCAAATGTAATTTTGTTCTCCACGTGCAACGTGATCAGGCAAACCGCATGCCATAATGGCTTTTCCGGCAAGATTGACTCAGAAGACCAGCATTCCGCTATCTGCTGATCCCAGATAAGTTTGGGAGATATAATGGATCACTAAACGGCAATTAAATCAGAAGGTTGCCGGATAAACTGGGTGATAGAGAACTCCGGTGCCGCCGAGATCAGAAGGTTCGCTTCTTGCGCCCTTGACGCTCACTCCCCCCATGGCCTATTCCGCCGACATGGTACGGACCCTGCCCAATTGCCAGTGCATGGCCTCGGACAGGGAACTTGCAGTATTCTTCTCCGATGCGGGAGGGTTACTTCTGGGGGATACTCTTCATATTTTCCTTGGCCGTATGAGGGACTGCCGTCTCGGAAGCTTCGATTTTCCGGCAAGCGGGTTTCCAGGATCTGATGAATGCGTGTAATGGTGAACAGACGGCCAGCAAGTATATGATCCTGTGACTGATAACTGCCAAGAAGTCCCGCCGTCAGAACGGCAGGACTAGTCCAGCTGGACACGTCTGGCTCCCGCGTCTGATTCAGGGGCTCATTGCGGAACCTGAAGGATCCCGGGATAAAGTCCGTGAATGTTCTGTTTCTGATATCGGGGACGATAAGTTTTCAGTCAGAGTCGGCTGTTGAATGCCGTTGCCGGTAGTTTATGATTGGAGGTGAAATCCTGCCGCGTCATGCATCCGATATCCGAGGAGAATACTGAATTTTCAATGTTGTAAAGTTATATATCCATCATCATGTGAATATCGTTGTGGTATAATTTGTTGTTGAAAATTTTATATTGATTATCGCATGGATGACGGACCCGTAATATGTTTGTGAGGCTACACGGAACATTTTGCGTCCTTCAGTCTGATGGCTATGGGAGGAATAGGATAAGCGAAGGCGTACGGATATTGGAAGAGGTGGCGACTGCCGAATCACCATTTTCGGTCACCGTCGACTCATCCGTTTCTTCATCTGAGCTCCCTCGACGACCTGTTTCGGTGGCGTAATGGTTACTCGCCGGACAGGCCGCCCTGCTCTCCGCTCTGACCGCTTTGACGGCGAAATGCCGGTGCGGTAAGGAGATCGGTATCCAGACGGGATTCCGCAAGCCGTACGCGCTGGTCCGGTCGGGTCCCCCTGCCGGCGTAAGGTTAGTCCTTCGCCGGACAGTCAGCCGCGTCTCCGGCTTTCCGAGTGAAACGCCATCGGCACCCTTGGCGTTTGAGGCTTGAGGAATATTTGGAACGCGGGTGCGGTCCGGCATCCTGCGGGTAAAACCTAAGCTGGTGGGGTCGCCGGGCAACCGTGCGGTCGGGGGATCGCGGTGCGGGAGGCCAGTGCCCGGCGGAGGGCATGGGGCGGGGCCGGAAGGATGTCCCCGCCAGGTGATTCGGTCGCCTCTCTGCGGCGGGACCCGGTGCGGGTCGTCCGCTCGGCGCACCTTAGTCCCCTGTCAAGAACGAATAGATACTATATTTATCACTGTATCTGTTAATCACCTCAGAATATGGATTATATCAATTTTGTTATGCTAGACTTTTACTTTAGTTGACATATGTACCTCCCAAGAGTATCTTTTCAATATAATTTTGTCTCTTTGAGATGTAAAGATGCCCAAGAAGTATCATGTTAGTTTAACTGATAACGAGGTGGTTATCTGCCGGGATATCGTGAGCCGGGGCAGCCATTCTGCCGATAAGAGGAACCGCGCCCGAGCGCTCGCATTGCTTGACAATGGTGATACCGTTGCAGAGGAAGCCGGTGTGGTCGGCATGTCTCTCAGAGGGATTGAAGCACTTCGAAAACGCCTTGTGGAGGAGGGTTTTCAGACGGTACTGGACGGTAAGCCCAGAGGTCACAGGCCATGTATCTTGAATGATGAGGACGAGGCCCGGCTCGTTCAGCTCGCTTGCGAGAGGACGGAGGACGGGACAAAGCGTTGGACTCTCAGGGCGATGTCTAAGAAATCGCTCGTGCTCTGCGGGAAACCGTATCGCATGAAACCATCCGTAAGACGTTTAAAAATTGAAATCTTAAGCCGAGGCAAAGCAAGGAGTGATATATCCCAGCAAAAGAGTTGGCAAAGTTTGTAGGTTGCATGGAGAGAACCCTGGATCTCAATACCCGTCATCCGGACAAGAACATGCACTTTATCTGCTTACGTTTGGGCATATTTACTTTCCAAAGATCCAAAAATTAAATTAAAAGATACTCATGGTGATACATAATATCTGCTAAAACATCATCATGAATACACTAAAATAGAGCAAGTCTAAAGTTTGATGTGATTCATAGCCAGAACAACAAATATGTATCAAATTCTTTCTTGACATGGTTCTAGGCGAAGGCGTCGTAGCTCTTGCCCCCCGTTGCCCCGATGAGGCCGAGGGCGTGGTTGGTGTCGCGGGGGAGGGGGGTGATCTCCGGGCCGCGCTCACGGAGGCCATCCAGGAACTTCTCACGGAACGGCTCGTTTTCGAAGGAGAAGACGGCAAGGGCCCTGCCGACCTGCTCGCCGGAATGGACGTAGTTGAAGTAGGAGATGTTGGCGAGCGCCGCCACCCGCTCAAGGAACTCGGTCAGGGCACCCGGGCGTTCGGGGAAGTGGAGGATGGCCGCGAAGGGGAGCTTCAGCCTGCTCGGCTGGTAGGGGGCCACCCTGAAGGTGATGTCGGGCCGTCCGGTCACGTCCTTGAACTTGTAGCCCCCGAAGCTCATGAGCTCCTCTAGGTACCCGAAGTCCTCGGAGTGCCCGTCGAAGCCCGCGACCGGGTAGGCCAGATCCGCACCGTACTGGCCGACCATGAGGTGGCTGATGTTCAGCCCCGCCGGGGCTATGGTCTTCAGGAACGCGAGCATCGCGCCCGGCCTCTCCGGAAGCTCGACCTGGTAGTAGGCCTGGCGGCCGGAGGGGTCTCCGGCACGTCTCGCGATGGTGCCCAGGCGCCTGAAGTCCAGGTTGGCCCCCGAGAGCACGACGCCCACCTTCCTGCCCGCATGCTCGCGCTCCTCGCGCCTGGCGGCCGCGAGGCCCATGGCCCCGGAGGGTTCGGAGATGACCCTGGCCACGCGCCAGAGCTCCTCCATGGCGGATGCCACCTCGGCCGAGGTCACGGTCACTATGCCGTCCAGGAGAGTCTTCAGGGCGCTGAAGGTCAAGGCCCCGGCCGTCTTTACCGCAGTACCGTCGCAGAATATGTCCACCCGGGGAAGGGTGACCGGCTTCCCGGCCTCGAAGGCAGCCGTCATGGACGCCTGGCCTTCGGCCTCGACCCCTATGACCCTCACCGCCGGATCGTAGGTCTTGACCACGGCGGCGACCCCGGCTGCCAGGCCCCCTCCGCCTATTTGCACGTAGACCGTGTCGGGCCTCTCGGGGGAGGTCATGATCTCGTCGCCCACCACGCCCTGGCCGGCCATGACCAGAAGGTCGTCGTAGGGTGGCACGTGGAGGAGCCCCTCGGTCTCGGAGAAGGCCAGGGCCGCCCCTGCCGCGTCGTCGAAGTTGTCGCCCTCCAGGCGGATCTCGGCCAGGCCCCCCCCCAGGCGGGCGACTGACTCCACCTTCAGTTTCGGGGCGGACTTCGGCATGAAGAGGACCGCCCGGACCCCGAGCCGCGCCGCGCTCACGGCCACGCCCTGGGCGTGGTTGCCTGCGGAGGCCGCGCAGACGCCCCTTCTCCTGGCCTCCCTCTCCCTTGCGGAAATGAAGTTGAAGGCGCCCCTCCACTTGTAGGAGTGGATTTCCGACAGGTCCTCGCGCTTCAGGAGCATCGTCCAGCCCCCCGGCATGGGATGGCACTCGACCGGGGTGGGGGGGAAGAGGCGGTAGACCCGTGTGCGGGCTTTCATGACCTGGCGGAAGAGCTCGGGGACCCTGGCCGCAGGCGATCCTGAATCGTCCTTGGGTTGTCTGGGCATTGGGATGACCGGTTGAGTGTCGGGGCCGGGGAGCGTCCTGCGGCGGGGTTCACGGCGGGCGGGGGCGAGGGAAGCTCCCCGAGGTGCGCTCGGCCAGCCGAAAAGTGACATTCTAGCGGCGGGGGAAGAGGTTTACAAGAGGAACGGCGGACGGATACGGGAAGGGGGGAGTCGGCGGAGAAGGGAGGCAGAGGAGGACGGGGGGAAAGGCGGAAATGCCGAACGGGCTTCGGAGGGCGCCTGCGTAGGCCGGGACAGCGTCGGCGGTCGTTCCGGGGAAGGGGCGAGGGTGCGGTGCCGAACAGAGAGGCGGGGAACAGGGTGCGGCACCGAACGGAAAGGTGGATAACGGTGGACGGCCAGGGGTCGGACACTCGGATGAGCGGAGGCGCGGGTTTCCCGCCGGACAACGCTCGCCTGGCAAATCCGATCGCCCGTGACCTTACCCATGACCTTGAGCGGGGCGGGGGGCTTGCGGCACTGTTGTTTTTTCGGGTTTTGTCCTTTGGGCTTGTACGGTCACCGCAGAGCCGCTGGTCCGACTCCGCCGCGTCTCCGGGCGGTTAGCCGATGCGAAGAGGACGGCGGGCTTCAGCCCGCAGGGCTGCGCCGGTTCTTTCCAGACGGCTCGGGTTGTCAGATGGGGGCCGCTTCAGGGCAGCAGGAGTTTCCCGTTGAAGCTTCTCGATTCGGCAGGATTTCCGGCGCGAATTACGAAATGTTATCTTAAATTATTGAAGGCTGTAACCTAACTTATCCAAATATCTTCAACTTTGTGGTGATTTATAGAATGCTCTTTGGAGACAAGGATTTTTGAAATTTTACGTGTCCTTCAGCACGATAATAGACATGGACTTCAGGGTCGCCTCCTGTGATGCTTCAACTATCGATTTAAGATCGGGTATTATTATGTCTGGATCGCTGGATACGAAGGTTGGTCTTCCCGGAACCCGGGTTTCTGTTCCTGTTGCCCTTTAGATGTTCCAGACTCAATTCTTTGAGTCCTTTCTTTATAGTGAATCTAGACATCCACACATTTCACTGACAGCTGAAACACCACCATACCCTAACAGCATAGCTGTATTAGCGGCTAGTAATCGCCTTCCTCTCTCGTTGATGTGAGGTCATATGATGTTGATGATTTTTTTCGCATCGTTAATATTCATGGCAAGCCTCCTTGAGATCTGGACATAAATGGGATCCTGTTATTAAATATGAATGTTGAAAATTTTTTAATTCCACCGCCTAAGCTGAAACGTCTGTGATCGAAACGACCAGGAATTCTTAATTTCCGTTGCTTCAAGAAAATTTCCAACGCGTTTCCCGTTCCGCCGCATCGGTGCGCATTCTTCAAAAACCAAAATTTCAGCGGCGGAATCAAGTCGGATGCCGCCGCAGAGGTTGCGGCATCCCTGACCCCGACCGGCATTGTCCCGCATCGGCTGGCGTTTCCGGTGCCGCAGGCCGCCGTCGGCGGCAGTTCCGGGCGTGAAGCCGGTTCAGCCTCCGCCCCAGTCCGTCCAGTTCCGGCCCGGATCCGCCTCAGCTCGACGCCGCGGCCTCCGCCGTCTTCGCTCCGGGAACCGCGACCGGGGCGGCATCTTCCTTCTGAGTGGCGGGTGAGGGCGGCGCGGCCTTCTCCTTCCTGGAGTTCTTCTTCGCTTCCTGAGGGGAGGGGGGCTCCAGGGAGGAGATCTCCGCCTGGATCTTGTCCAGGAGCTCCACCCGCTCCTCCTCGGAGAAGAGGTGGCTGGTGCCCTCCAGGACGGCCCCGGGGACGATGCTTATCGTGTGGTAGTTGATGTTCCCGATGACCTTGGCGGACTGGTTCAGGTGGACCTCGCCGAAGGCGTAGATGTTGCCCTTGACGGTGCCGCTCAGGATGAGGTTCTCGACGAAGACGTCCCCCTCTATGGCGGCCTGGGAGCCCGTGACCAGCATGCCCTTGGCGACGATGGCCCCCTTGAGCCTGCCGTCTATGTTCAGGAGTCCCGTGAAGCGCAGGGTGCCCTCAATCTCCACGCTGCTGGCGAAGAACGCGTTCCACTCCTGCTTGCCCGGCTTGGAGCCTTTCGATCCGAACATTTTTGACACCGCCTTTCCGCCGCGGTGGCGCGGGGACGCGAAAGCGCGGGTCCGACGGCTTGTGGCCGACGGACCCGCTGAATGCAGCCGAGAGTATGCTTGGCAGGGGCAGAATCCCCCCGGCCGCGCGGCCGGGGGGAGGAGGCAGCTTGGGGGGTAAGCGGGTAGGTCCAGCCCGGGACGGGTCCCGCAGGCTAGATGGAGATGCCGAGCTTCTTGGCGAACTCGTGCGGATCGAAGGGGGCCTTGCATTCGTAGCAGTGGGAGGCGTTGCGGAGCTCGGCGGTGCTGAAGAACTCCAACTCCTTGCCGCACGCGGGGCAGGGCCCGGTGATGAGCTTGGTCTCCTCCTTCATGCACTCGGGGGTGGCTTCGATGTCCTTTATGCTCATGAGTCTGGTCCTCCGTAGGTTAACGGCCGGGGGCCGGGCTCTCCGGCTTCGGGGGAGTCTGCCGGAAGGGCCGTCACACGTCCCCGGCCCGGCGGTCGCGATGTGATTTCAGGTTGGTCGTTGGTCATGGCTCGGCCTCCTCCCGGAGAGGCGCACCGGCGGTCAGGACCGCTATTGTCAAATATAATGCCCTCCGGCCCGGCTTGATGTCAAGACCATTTTTCTGATACTATCCCGCGCATCTGACCGGCCCGGGAACGGCAGGACGACGGCTACCGCCGGGCCCCGACGTCCTCGTGCGCGTGCTTCGCCGGATTTCAGGGGCCGGCGGCCTGGAAGGCCGCATGGCCTTTGCCGGGGCCGTCCTTCAAGCCCCCTCCGCCTACGGCCGGACCCCCGCAGGGGCCTTCCGGTTCCCCGTTCCGGCCGCTGGGTTCTGCCGAACCCAGCCGGAACCTCCCGGATCCGGCGCCGCGATTCCCGGCGGGGCCTCTTTCCGTGCCAGCGTCGGCCCCCCCCGTGATGGCGTAGTCCCTGCGATGGCCCTCCCTCCCCGAACGTGACCGACGGGTCCCGGCCCGGACGGCCCCGCCTACCGCCCTCATCCCCGTCCCCCGCCCTCGTCCGGGCCGGGGTTCTCCCGCCTGAGGCAGTCCTTGACAGTCCTCCTAGACATGCGCCGCAGGCGCGTGACCTTCCGCGCCCTGGAACCGGCCTGCGAGGCCCTGCTCGCGGGAGGGGTCGTGGCCGCGCCCACGGAGTCCTTCTACGGGCTCATGGCGCTCGCGGACCGGGAGGCTGCCCTGGAGCGGATCCTGGAGCTGAAGGGGGCGAGGGACCAGGACGATCCCTTCCTGCTCCTGGTGGACGTGAGGGAGAGGGTGAGGGCCTACGCCCAGGAGATCCCCCCCGAGGCGGAGAGGCTCATGGATCTCTTCTGGCCGGGACTGCTCACCGTCCTCTTCAGGGCCCAGACCGGACTCCTTCCCGCCATCCTGGGCCGCAAAAAGAACACCGTGGGGCTGCGCCTGGACAGATCGCCCGTCCCGGTGGCCCTGGTGCGGATGACTGACCGCGCCGTGACGGGCACCTCCGCCAACCCCTCGGGGATGCCCCCCGCCGCCGATGCCGGGACGGTCCTGGAATACTTCGGCGGCCGGGTGGACTGCCTCATAGACGCCGGGCCCACGAGGGGCAAGTTGCCCTCCACCGTCGTGGACATAAGCAAGAGCCCGTTCTCGGTAGTCCGGGAGGGGGCGGTAGCCCGGGCCTCGGTGGCCTCGGCGCTGGAGCTGGCCGGGAGCATGTAGGCCCCCCCTCTCCCCCCTCCGGAGGATCCAGATGGAACAGCTCCTTGCCGCCCTTCCGGGAGGCCTGGGCTCGCTCGCCGACTTCATCATGCACATAGACGTCCGCATGGACGCCCTGGTCGCCCGCTACGGCTGGCAGGTCTACCTGATACTCTTCGCCATAGTCTTCTGGGAGACCGGCGTGGTCGTCATGCCCTTCCTCCCCGGCGACTCGCTCCTTTTCGCCTCTGGGGCCATAGCCGGACGCGAGGCCGCACCCCTTTCGGTCTGGCTCCTCTTCGCGGTCATCGGCACCGCCGCCTTCCTGGGTGACACCGTGAACTACTGGATAGGGCGCTGGCTGGGCCCAAGGGCCCTGGACAGGGACGGGAGGTTCCTGAAGCGCAAGTACCTGGACCGCACCCGGGCCTTCTACGAACGCCACGGGGCCAAGACCATCGTGCTCGCCCGCTTCGTGCCCATCGTCAGGACCTTCGCGCCCTTCGTGGCCGGGGTCGGTGCCATGCGCTACCGCCGCTTCCTCCTCTACAACCTGACGGGCGGGCTGGCCTGGACCTTCATCTTCGTGGGGGCGGGCTACTTCTTCGGAACGCTTCCCCTCATCCGCCGGAACTTCACCCTGGTCATCCTGGCCATCGTGGTCCTGTCCGTGCTTCCCATGGCGGTGGAGTTCGTCCGCGCCAGGAGGGGAGGGCGGGAGGCCGACGTCCCGGCGGGAGCGTCTGAGGGCACCGCCGCCCCGCCCCCGTCCGTCCCGGACGCCTCCTCCCCTGCCGGGGTCTCCCAGGCCTCCCCCGATGAGGACTCGGTCGGCTCGTCCCCTTCCCGGCCACCGTCCGCCGGACCGGCCGACCCGCCGCTCCCGCCGGGCCCTGAGGTACGGGAGGCTACGGAAGTGGTCGTGTCTCCTGAGGAAGGCGGAAGGACAGGAGCGGTCAGGTAGTCCGCCTTCCGGGCCAGCCAGCATGCTCTGCTCCGGCACCTCCCGCCTTCCGCCGTACGCTTCAACTGACGTAAGCCGGACGTCAGGAGGGCGCGGCCCGGGGTTGCGCGGCAGATCCGCCCTTCTGGCCGTAGCGGCAGAGGGAAACCGGGGGGCCGGCGGCGGTCTTGTCCGTCCACGGTCGGCAGGGGACGGGCCTGCGGCCGTTACGGGCAACTCCATGGCATGGATCCGTTCCGGGAGCCCCTAAGATATGGAGCCTGAGCCCTGATGCCATGGAGCCTGAGCCTTGAGGCCGGAAGCCGTGGATCCGTTGCGGGGTCCAAGAAGCCATGGAGCCCGAGCCCTCACGTTCGGGAGC
>JAISEQ010000406.1 GCA_031264045.1 Deltaproteobacteria bacterium | reverse complement strand
GGTTCTGCCGAGTGCGCTGACGCTGTTTGGTTAAGGGGCGGTGGCGCCCATCCCGGCGGGGGTGTGTGGCCGTGCCCGGGGCGCCCCCCTACCGCCGGATGCGGGATGTTTTCACGTGTGCCGACGTTCCACCGCAGGCGGATGCAGGATGTTGTAAAGGACCGGACGGCCCCATCCCGGCGGATGTGTCCGGCCGTTCCCGATGCTCCCCCACCGCCGGATGCGGGATGTTTTCACGTGTGCCGACGTTCCATCACCGGCGGATGCAGGATGTTGTAAAGGACCGGACGCCCCCATCCCGACGGATGTGTCCGGCCGTTCCCGACGCTCCCCCACCGCCGGATGCGGGATGTTTTAACGTGGGCTGACGCTCCCCTTCCGGCGGATGCGGGATGTTTTGATTCGACTGCAAAAACTCCTCCCCTTCCAACCTGAGGGTGAACGTTATGAGTTTTCGGAATGAAACTCCCTGCATTTATGCCAAATTCTCGCCAATTCGAGCTTCCCTTGCGCACGCGCAATGGTCTCCGAAAGGCCAAAGGCGGGTTTTTTGCAGTGGAATCATGCTTTCACGCGGACTGACGTTCCCTTACCGGCGGCTGCAGGATGTCGTGTCGTGACGGGTCGGGCGCTCCCGTCCCGCGGATGCGGGATGTTTTCACGATGGCTGACGCTCCCTTCCCGGCGGATGTTGGATGTCTCGTGAGGGTCGGACGCTTCCCTGCGGGAGGAAGCGTTTGACGGGGACGGATGCGCCAGTCACGGGACCGCATTCGTCGGGGCGGAGGGGATTGGCTTGGGAGGACGCGCCGGATGAGGCGGATGCGATTCATGACCGGCCGGCGGCCCATGAACAGGAACCGACGGATGCGTGACCGGATGCCGGCTTGCGCCGGACCCGGCCGGTCCGGGGGCAGGCGGACGGCATACACATATATAATGGTGCGCTGCCTCTTGCTGATCCGTCCGGACGCGACGCGCTCTTTCCGGAACTTCTGCGTCGTGCGGGCTTTTCCCGCCGCGCCTGCGGAACGGTGCCGCAGCATCCGGGATGACTTGAGCCTGCGCTAGCATCCGGCTGCATCCGGTCCCGTCACCTCTTCCCCCCGCCTCGACGCGGGCCGGCCCCGCCCGGACGGCCGCCCGTTAGGGAAGAATCCTCGGGGCCTCCCTCTTCCGCTCCCGCCCCCAGGTCCGGCGGCGGCCCGGCCGGGGCCGGGGGCGGGCCTTATGTTTCCCGAGCCCCTCTGATAACATGTTCCGGACGCGCCAGCGGCCCCGGGCCTTCCGGCGGCCGGCGGGACCGTCCGCCCGCCCCCTCCCCTCCGGAGGGACGGGCGCCCAGCACGGGCGGCCGCCCGGGAAAGACCCCCCCATGAGCCAGGAGAAGATCGACCCCAGCGCCTACTTCAAGATGCCCTTCGGGGATTTCCTGGAAGCCGCCGCCTCCAGGAGCCACGTGCCCGGAGGCGGGTGCGCGGCCGCGGCGGCCGGCGCCCTGGGCGCGGCCATGGCCGCCATGGTGGCCAACCTCACGGTCGGGAAGAAGGGCTGCGAGGACCACGAGGCCGGCGCCCGGGAGATGGCGGCCCTCTTCGGGGACGGCGTCTCCGGCTTCCAGGAGCTGGGGGCCGGGGACGTCAGGGCCTTCGACGCGGTGATGGGGGCCATGAGGCTCCCGAGGGCCACGCCGGAGGAGAGGGGGGCGAGGGGTGCGGCCTTGAGGGGGGCACTCCTGGGGGCGGTCGGGGCCCCGGCCATGATCGCCGGGAAGGCGGCGGGGCTCCTGAAGGCGACCCGGAGCCTGGCCGCCTTCGGGAACGCGGGCGCCGTGAACGACTGCGGGGTGGCGGCGGTGCTCCTGGAGGCCGCGGTCCGGGCGGCCGTGCTCTCGGCGGAGGTGAACCTGCCCGGTCTGGGGGGCGCGGAGGGGGTGGAGCTCCCTGAGGAGCTGAGGGACAGCGGCGCCTTCCTCGCCGAAGCCGAGGCCGTCATGCGCGAGACCCTGGAGATTGTGGTGGCCAGGAGGAGCTGACGGGGGGCCCGCCCCGGCCCCTGCGGGCAGCTCCGGCTTATGCCGCCGGAAGCGCTTCCCCGGATCCGGCCCGGCCGGGCCGCCAGGATGCCTCGTCCCGGGGCGGGGCATGGCCGGACGGGGGATCCCCCGCGCAGGGGGCCGTTCCGGCCCCGCCCGGAGACCGCCCTCCTGCCGTCCCGCCTGCGGCAGGGCCGCGGGGTGCCGGCCCCTGAGGCTTTCGTCTTTATCCGGGCAGTGATTTGTGCGATAATCAAAAAGTTTGACATGCCGCCGCCCCTCCGGCCGTCAGCGCCCGCGCCTCCGGCAGACCGCCGGAAGGCGCCCGGGAGCCCGGGGGCGGGACACCCCTCGCCCGCTTATTATTTCGGTGACCAGACTTGGCAGAGACGCGCCGTCCCACAGGCAGAGACGATCTGGAAAACCAGATAGACGCCCAGGTCGCGCACCGCCTGCCCGACATAGGGAGGCTGGTGAGCCTCCCCCACACCATGTACACGCTCCTGAGCCTGCTCATGGACGAGAGCACGCAGGCCAAGGACCTGCAGAGCGTCCTGGAGCAGGACCCCGCGCTCGCCGCCAAGGTCATCAGCCTGTCCAACTCGGCCTTCTACGGGCTCGCGACCCCAGTCTCCACCCTGGACAGGGCGATACTCATCATAGGCTTCAAGGAGCTGGAGTTCATGGCCATGGGGCTGGGGCTCTCGGAGACCTTCGATCTCTCCCAGGTGCCCCGGGGATTCGACGGGGAGGGGCTCTGGCTCCATTCGCTCTCTGTCTCCTGGATAGCGCGCGAGCTCGCGGTCATCACCAGGGCCTGCGAGCCCTCAGAGGCCATGATAACGGGACTCCTCCACGAGCTGGGGGTAATCATCCTGGTGTCGAAGTTCCCCCAGCAGTTCCACGAGCTCCTGGAACTTACCGACGCGGGCGTCCCCTTCCTGGACGCCGAGACCTCCCTGGGCCTCCGCCACACCGTCATAGGCTACCTGCTGGCCCGCAACTGGAACCTGCCGGAGATCTTCCAGGAGGGCATCCTCTACCATCACGATCCCAAGAAGTGCCCGGGACGCAACGAGATAGCCGCGCTGGTGAACCTGGCCGACAGCCTGGCCCACAAGGCCGGCTACCCCATGAAGCTGGAGGACCCCTCGGTGGATCTGGCCTGGACGATGGACACGCTCAAGCTGGCTCCCCCGACCCTCCAGAACTTCATAAAGATCCTGATGACGAGCCTCCCCCAGGTCCAGCCCGTGTGGCTCCAGATGATGCGCTCCGGAACCCGCAAGCCCGCCGGGGACACGGGGAGTTTCTCGTCGCTCATGGACTCCGCCGCCGGGAAGCACGGCAAGACGGCCCGCTAGGCCCGGCCGCCCGGCCGGGGAACCGCCGGGCGCCGGAACGTCCGAGCTCCCAGGGCCCCGGCCGCGGGGCCGTTCCCGGCCCCGCAGCGGCCCTGTCCCACGCGCCCGGCCTCCGCTTGATCCCCGCCGCCGTCCGTGGTAGAGTCCCCCTTTCGCGGCCCCCGGACCGGCGTCAGCCCGTCCGGGGACGCCGGTCCGGAGGGGCAAGGCGGCTCCAGGCTGCGCTCGCGCGCTTGCCCCGCCCGCCCGCTGCGGGCAACCGCGAGGCGCCCGCGGGCCCCGGCATCCGGGGGAGGCGCCGGAAAGGCGCTTCCGCATGTCCGACGGGGGGAGGCACACGCTGTACACCGACGGGGCGGCCCTCGGGAACCCCGGCCACGGGGGCGCCGGGGCCGTGCTCCTGGACGGTTCCGGCGGCACGGTCTTCGAGGTGGGGGTCTACCTGGGCCGCGCCACCAACAACGTGGCCGAGTACCAGGGCCTCATCCTGGGGGTCGAGAGGGCCCTGGCGGCCGGGGCCGTCCGCCTGGACATATTCATGGACTCCGAGCTGGTCGTCCGCCAGCTCGAGGGCCGCTACAGGGTTTCCAGCCCCGCGCTCAGGATACTCCACCGGAAGGCCCTTCTGGCCCTGGACCGGCTGGAGGACTGGACGGCGAGCCATGTCGCCCGCGCCGGGAACGCCGACGCCGACCGCATGGCCGGCGAGGCGGCCCGCCGGGGCAGGGCGGGCTCCCTGGGCGTCGGGGAAGAGATTCCGGCACCTCCCCCCGCCTGAGGGCGGGAGGGGGGCCGGTCCGGTATCCGGGCAGGCCGGGCAGCCGCCGGGGGCGTGACGCCCCGGGAGGAAAGTCCGGGCTCCACAGGGCGCGGCGCTGGGCAACTCCCAGCGGGGGCGACCCCGGGCAAGCGCAACAGAAAGGAGACCGCCTTCCCGCGAAGGCAAGGGTGAAAGGGTGAGGCAAGAGCTCACCGGCCGCCCGGGTGACCGGGCGGGCCAGGCAAGCCCCGCCGGGAGCAAGACCTAATAAGGGAACCGTAAGGCCGCCCGCCTTGTTCCCGGGTTGGTCGCTGGAGCGCAGGGGAGACCCTGCGCCTAGACGAATGGCTGCCGGGCCTTTCCCCGCGAGGGGGAGGGCCTCACAGAACCCGGCTTACAGGCCGGCCCGGATATTTTCGAGCGGCCGCGCCCCCCCCGGGGGCGCGGCTTCCCCCGCCCCCGGCCGCACGGACGGCCCCGGGCGCGGGCCTTCAGGAGGCTTCAGCTTTGGGGACCGGGGCCATACTGCCCATGGGCGGCTCGGGCGAGCGCCTGGGCGCCCCCGGGGGGATCGTGAAGCAGCTCCGGCCGCTCGCCGGGGCGCCGGTGGCCGCGTGGGCCGCCTCCGCCCTGGCGCTCCATCCCGGCATCGACAGCGTGGTCTGCGCGGTGCCCGGGGGCGAGGCGGCGCTCTTCGGGGAACTGCTCCTGCCCCTCTCCCCCAAGATATCGGTCTGCGCGGGCGGATCCTCCCGCTCGGGGTCCGTGTCCAACGCCCTGGCGGCCCTGGACGCCTCCTGCCGGACGGTGCTCGTCCACGACGGGGTGAGGCCCTTCGTCTCGGCCGATCTGGTTGGGCGCGTCATCAGGGCCGCCGAGACCCTGGGGCCGGCCGTGGCCGCGGTGAGGGTGTCCGACACGCTGAAGGCCGGGTCGGAACCGGATCCCGGCGCGGCGCCGGCCGCGTGGCCGCCCGCCCGCCGCATAGTGTCGACCGTGCCCCGCCGGGGCCTGTGGAGGGCCCAGACGCCCCAGGGCTTCCCGAGGGAGGTGCTGGAGGAGGCCCTGGCCTCGGCGGCGGATCACCCGGACGCGACCGACGAGGCGTCGCTCGCCGAGATGCTGGGCTACAGGGTCTGGCTCGTCGAGGGGGACGAGATGAACATGAAGATCACCTCGCCCGGCGATCTGGAGATGGCCGAGCTCCTGGCCCCGGCCCTGAGGGGCCGGCTGCCGGCCGCGGCCTTCGGGCTCCGGGGCGGCGCGGGCCCGGGTCCTGCGGATCTCCCCGGGGAGGGCGGCGGACCCGGGGATCGGGGCGCCCCCCCGGCCTGGGCCTCGCTGAAGCCGGGCGATCTCCGGGTCGGCCAGGGCGTCGACTTCCACGCCTTCGCGGACGACGGGCGGCCTCTGCGGCTGGGCCTGGTCTGCTTCCCCGGCGAGACGGGCCTCCTCGGACACTCCGACGCGGACGTTCTGGCGCATGCCCTGGCGGACGCCATCCTGGGCGCGGCGGGCCTGGGGGACATAGGCGGGATTTTCCCGGACACCGATCCGCGCTGGAGGGGGGCCTCGGGCTCGGAGCTCCTCGGGGGGGTCTGGAAGCTCGCAGGGAGGCGGTTCCGGCTCGTCAACGCCGATCTCACGCTGATCGGGGAAAGGCCCAGGATAGCCTCCCGCCGGGGGGAGATGGCCAGGGCCGTGGCCGGCGTCCTGGGGGCGGATCCCGCGGCCGTGAACGTGAAGGGCAAGACCACGGAGGGGATGGGCTTCCTGGGGAGGGGCGAGGGCCTGGGGGCCCAGGCGGCGGTGCTTCTGGAGGCGGTTTCCGCAGCGGGGGGGCGGATCCCCTGAGCTCGCCGTTCCGGCGGGGGATACCGTTCCCGGACGGCCGGGCCGCCCCGGGCGGTCCGGGCACAAAAAAAGGGAAGGGGACGGTCCGTGTGCCGGATCGTCCCCTTCCCGCCGCGTGGCGAACGTCTGCGCCGCCGCCCTCCGCGGCTCGCGCCGGAGCCCCGGGGCCGGCCCCGGGCAGGCTGCGGGCCCTGCGGGCCGTCACCCGTCGGGCGGCGAGCTCCCCGAGGAGGTGCCTCCGTGGGGCACCGGGGAGACGGGGGCCGCTCCCTGCGGACGCGGGATGCCGTTCAGTCCCAGCTTCAGGCGCACCCCGGCCGACTTGTACTTCTCCTCCTCGATAAGCTGCTTCAAGACCGCGACCTTCTCCACCTCCTGGAGGGAATACTGGCGGCGTTTCGTGTCGGTCCTGTCCGGCTTCAGGTACTCGGAGAATTCCTTCTCCCAGTACCTCAAGGTTGTCTTCTTGACGCCGGTCATCTGGGAGACCTGATCGATGTTCAGGCCTATCTTGTCCAATGCGTTCAAAGGGGCCATCATATTCCCTCCGGAAATGAGAGTGTGCCGCCCTCCCGGCGCGGGGCCTCCGGCCGAAGGCCCGGAACGGGGGGTTCCGGCGGGGGGCGCCTGGGAGCCGGAGCGGCTCCCGGCGCCTTGAAGCGGGCGCGGCGGACGGTTCCGGGAAACGGTCCCGGCGGCTTTCGGGCCGCGGGGCCTTCCCTGCGCCGCCGGGCTTTGCTCTCTTATCGTCAGCCCGGGAGAAAAGTTAAATGGTTTTCGAGGAGAGATGGGCGGACGTCTCATTTTGTTGTAGAGACTCCGGCCGGCTCCGCCCACGTGCAGCGCCCCGCTCCCGGGGCGGGTCCGGGGGGGGCGGAGCTCCCGGGCCCCTCCGGCCCGGGCGCGCCCGGAGAGCAGCGGGGGAGGCGGCCTGCCGCGCCGGGGCCGCCCGGAACCCCGGCAGGGGCCGCGCTTCCGGGCCGCCGGCGGTTCATTTCCGGGACCTTCCGCATTTTACCGCACGGGAAGTCGGTTTCCCGGGACGGACTTAGCCGGGGGCGTTCCCGGCAGGGTTCGCGTTCGCCGGAGCGGGCAGTTCCGGGGCGTTTAGCTCATCCGGGAGGTCACGGGGGGCGCCGGGGGGGGGCGCCGTGCCGATCCGGAGGGCGCCCGGCGGCACGGCGGGTCCGCGGGGCGGTTTTCCGGGGCCGCTCCCGCCGGGCGGATCGCCCGGGAGATCCGGTCGGCAGGGCCGGGCCGTGCCCTCCTCCGCCCTTCCCCGCCGCGCGGCCCCGCGGGGACCGCTTCCCCCCCCGTCCCGGAAGCCGGGGCCGGGTCCCTCCCGCCCCCCGGCGGGAGGGGGCGGAGCCGCTTTTCCTGTTGACCCTCCGGGGCGGTCGCGGTTATCTTTGGGCTTTCCGGAAAGCCCCCCCGCCGGTACGCGGCGGCCGGCCGCGGGCGCCGTTCCCGCGCGGCGGTCCCGCCCCGGCCCCCGATCCGGGCCGCCGGATGCCGCCCGCGCCAGAAAGGTCCAGGATGTACGAGCCGACCGCGAAGTTCCAGGGAGGAAGCCTCTCCCCCAATCCCCGCAGGGTGGCCCTGGGCGTTCTCCGGGCCTCGGCGGAAGGTGCCCGCCCCGAGGACGTCATGGCGCGGCTGGGGGTGATGCTCTCCAGAAGGGACATGGCGCTCGCCTCGGCCATAGTCTACGCCTGCCTGCGCCACCAGAGCAGGCTGGACTTCCTGATAGACGGGAAGCTCAGTTCCGGCTCCGGGACGCCCAAGGCCGTGCGGGTCATACTCCGGATGGGGCTCGCCCAGATCCTGCTCCTGGACCGGATCGGGCACCATGCCGCGGTGAACGAGACCACTGCCCTGGGCAAGAGCTTCACGCCCGGCCGCGAGGGTCTCATAAACGCGGTGCTCCGGGCCTTCGTGAGGGACAAGGAGTCCGATCCCTTCTGGCCCAGGGAGCTGGACGGGGAGGACACGCCGGAGATCTCCAGGCTGGCCACCTTCTACTCGTATCCAGAGTGGATGGTCGCTAAGTTCGCCTCTGAGTGGGGCGTCAGGGAGACGCGGGCGTTCCTGGCGGCGGGCAACCAGCCGGCCTCGGCCACGATGAGGCTCAGCCCCGGCGCCGGCGGTCGCGAGGCCTTCGCCGGGCGCCTCCCGTTCCAGGCCACGCCCACCTCCTGGGCCCCCAGGGGCCTCAGGCCGGACGCCGTGGCGGCGGGCCGTCCCGACTCCTGGCCCGGCTACGGGGAGGGGCTGTTCAGCATCCAGGACGAGGCGTCCCAGCTCGTGGCGATGCTCGCGGCGCCTCCGGGGAAACCGGGGCCGAGGAGGTTCCTGGACTGCTGCGCCGGGGTGGGGGGCAAGTCCTTCGCCCTGCTGGGGGCCTTTCCGGAGGCCAGGGCGGCGGCGCTGGACAATTCGAGGCTGAGGCTGGAGGAGCTCTACGCCGAGGCCGGGCGCCTGAAGGTATTCGACCGCGTGAAGATCCTCCAGGGGGACATCCTGGACGCCTCGCTGGACCCCAGCTGGGATCTGGCCGTGGCGGACGCCCCCTGCACGGGCCTGGGCGTCATACGCCGCCACCCGGACATCAAGTGGAAGCGCCTCCCCGAGGACGTGGCGAGGCTCCGCGACTTCCAGAGGTCCATACTGGAGGCCGCGGCCAGGGCCGTCCGGCCGGGGGGCCGGCTCATCTACAGCGTCTGCACCGTGACCAGGGAGGAGGGCCCGGACGTCTGCGCCTCGTTTCTTTCCTCCCGCCCGGACTTCCGTCCCGCGGAAGGGCTCCCGCCGGAGCTGGAGCCCCTGATGGCCGGCCCGGGCCAGTACCGCACGGTGACCCACCGCCACAACATGGACGGCTTCTTCTACGGGGTCTTCGACCGGGAGGGGTGAGGCGGGAGCCGGGAGCCGGGGGCCGGAGCCTGCCGGGGGGCGGCGCCGGGAAGGGCCGCCCGCGCGGGCCCCGCGCGGGGGTAAGCGGGAGGGGGGGCGCCCCGGTCCGGGGCCGTTCCGGGGGCCGGAGGGTCCGGGAAGGTCCGGAATGCCCTTGAAATGGGGAACGAAAGGCTGTATACAGTCACGGGCGCATCGGAACGCGGGCCCCCGCCGGTCCCCGGCGCGGACGCCCGAGGCGGGAACCGCCGGCGGCCTGCCCGCGCTGCCTGCGCGGTCCCCCCCCGGATCCCAGCCGTCCGTCCCGGGCTGGACCGGAGGCGGGCGGCAACGTAGCCCTTGACAGGGCGGGCGCCCGATGCTATAAACACGGGTTCAGGCCTTTTTTGCCAGAGCGGGCGGCTTGCCGCCCCAGCCGGGGCCCGTCCCCGTCCGGGCCCCCAAGGTAGGCACATGGATATCAACAAGTCTTTCATGGCCAAGGAGCCGGAGGTCGCTAAGAAGTGGCTTCTGGTGGACGCCTCCGACAAGGTCGTCGGCCGCCTGGCCTCCGAGATAGCCCGCCGCCTCCGCGGCAAGCACAAGGCCATCTTCACCCCCCACTGCGACACGGGCGACTTCGTCATAGTCGTGAACGCCGACAGGGTCCGCTTCACCGGCCGCAAGTTGGACGACAAGATCTACCGGCACTACACCGGCTTCATCGGGGGCCTGAAGGAGATCGCGGCCAAGACCCTCCTGGAGAAGAAGCCCCGCGACGTGCTCATGCGCGCCGTGCGCGGCATGCTCCCCAAGAACTCGCTCGGCCGGAGGCAGCTGAAGAAGCTCAAGGTCTACGCTGGCCCGACGCATCCCCACGCCCCCCAGAAGCCCGAGAAGATCGAGCTGTAGACGCACCGATTCCCGAGGAACGCCCAATGCCCATCGAAAGGTTCTACGCCACCGGCAAACGCAAGAACGCCATAGCCAGGGTCTGGCTGGCCCCCGGCTCCGGGACGGTCACGGTCAACAAGCGCCGCAACCTTCAGGAGTACTTCCCCCGCGAGACCCTGCGCATAATAGCCGAGCAGCCCCTTGCGCTCACCAACAACCACGGGAACTTCGACATCTACGTCCTCGCCTCCGGGGGCGGCATCTCCGGGCAGGCCGGGGCCGTGCGCCACGGCATCGCGAAGGCCCTCGAGTCCTTCGACTCGACCCTCCGCCCCGTCCTGAAGAAGGCCGGCCTCCTCACCCGCGACAGCCGCGAGAAGGAGCGCAAGAAGT